>DNPO01000484.1 GCA_003501375.1 Candidatus Sumerlaeota bacterium
TTGCGCTTCGCTTACCCCCGGCTAATATATCTCATCCCTTCGGGATGAACTTCAACTTCCAATCTATCCAAGCACCCGTTTCGATCTTAAAACGCTCTAGACAATGTCTAATCCGCGGTTTTATTTTCTCGCTGGGAGGGATAAAGAAAAGGGGCGCACCAAGTGTGGCGCGCCCCAAGTACAACTCGTTACAACGAAGGATTAAAACTTACTTGACGCCAACTACGGCATCCTTGCAAGCCTTGGCAATACGGAATTTAAGGACGGTCTTAGCAGGGATTTTGATCTTCTCGCCGGTGGCGGGATTACGGCCTTCACGCGCTTTGCGCTTCACTACGACCAGTTTGCCGAGGCCGGGGAAGGTGAAACCCTTCTTGGCTTCTTTGTAGGCGGTGGCGGCCAGGATTTCCAGAACCGTCGTCACTTGCTTCTTGGTAAGTTCCGCGCCTTCGGCAACGTGGGCGATGAGTTCTGACTTCGTCATGGGTTTCTTCACTTCTGCCATTGTTGTACACTTCCTTTCTGAGGATATATGATTGTGGAACAGCGTGCCAATCAAAATAAGACCAGTACGATGAAACACAATTAGTGCAGGGAGTGCAAGAGAAAAAATACCTTATCTTTAAAAAAACCGAATAAAACTGCTGCTTTCTCTTGACCAGCCTTGGTTTTTTCCTCATAATGAGCTTGTTTTACAGCCGCAGTGCATGCTTGCATCTCAACAGGTTAGACAGACGGGGACATGGCCATGGAAGAACTCCCGGTTTTTAAACATGTGCTACAGATACCATCTACGCCATTCTGCGTCCGTTTCAATGAATGGAAAACAGTTGCTTATTTGTTTCAAGGCAAACCGGCTTCGTGGGAACTGAATGAGGATCCGTTTAATATCCTGTTGAGTTTGCTGACAAAAATGGGGCTTTCCAATGTAGACCGAGAGGCGCTGTCTGCGGCCATCCCCGCGATACTCAAGGGAGTTGAGGGTTTTTGTTTGGCCCGAGGAACCGATCCGGTACATGGGGAGGATGGCACGATTCATTGCTATTTTGAAACGCATCCGGTGGAAAAACTTTGGCTACAGTCTGCGGACGAAGAGCATATTGATTTTCGGAATCGCCAGGAAATTAACAACGTTGCTGCTGGAACTTGTCTGGCTGAAGTAGTGCCACCGAAACCTTCCGTCAACGGAAGCGATGTGTGGGGGAAGGTGATTCCCGCCAAGGCGGGTAAGCCTGCAACCATTACGGCTGGGGCTAATGTCCGTTTGGGTGCGGATGGAAAAGCCTACTCGGAAATTGATGGGAGCGTTAAAATCGATCGCTCACGCATCTGGGTGGATAACGTTAAAGTTGTTAATGGCGATGTCGGGTTCAAAACAGGCAATATCGAGTTCAATGGGGATGTGCAGATCAAGGGCGATGTGGGGGAAACGTTTACCGTGCACGCCAAGGGTAACATTACCGTTGAGGGGATCGTGGATCGTGCCGCGCTTTCGGCGGAGGGCGACATTACCATCAACAGTGGTTTGTATGGCAAAGAGAAGGTATTGATTCAGGCGAAGGGAAATATCTCGGTTGCCTTTGCAGAAAATGCCAATATCCAGTCTGAGGGAAATATTTACGTCGGTTCTGCGTTGATTAATTGCGAGGTGCATACGAAGGGAAAGGTGTATTTGAAGGCGATGGGAAAGTCCTTGGTAGGCGGACATTTGATTGCAGAAGCAGGGGTGGAGGCAAATTGCCTGGGCAATCCGCGTTTGCCTACTAAAACCATTGTGGAATTTGGGGTCCGCCCAGAACTGGTTCAGCACCAACGGCAATTGCAAACCGAGTTTGAGTATGCGGAGGGTGAGCGCCGTATGCAAATTCGCGAGGAACTGGAAGAATTGCGCGAGCGCTTTGAGGTACAGTCCCATGCACAGGTTGCCGTAAAAGTTTCCACATATCCCGGTGTTGTTTTTCGTACAGGTGCAGCATCGTTCGAGGTAAAGAGTGAAATTCGGGCGATTACCTTCTACAAATTGGAGGGGAAAAATGAAATTTCCATGCGTCCCTGCATTCCTCCCAAAGACAAGACCAAGGATGGGGAGCGAGAGCGTCGTGGCGGAAAGTAGCGCTTGGGAATTTTTCTCAGGTTTTTAATTTGGGGCGATTTTGGTTGACAACCCTGTCCGTTTTTTGCTTGAATCGCCCTCGGTGAGGGTTGTTTTGCGCTTTACATGATGTGTGAACGTGGTGCGGGGAATACGCGCCCGTTATTCTTTTTCCGAGGGGGGAAAACCCTATGAAATCCAGACTGATTACCGCTACGCTGGCTTGTTTGTTGACCGTTGCGTTTGCACTGCCCGCCACCGCCCATGAGTACGATCAAAATGACTCTGATAATCCGATGCGTCTTGTTGGTTATGTCGTGCACCCGTTTGGGTATGTCGCGGACCATCTGGTCATGCGCCCCATTCACTGGGTGGTGAGTCAAAAGGGCTTTTGCGATGTGTTCGGGCATGATTACGATCCCCGTGCTACCATTTGGGCCAAGCCGGCTCCCGTAGAGACTGAGCCAACTTCCGACGCCCCGATCAAGGACGTGGAAGTTGCCGCCAAACCAAACGCCGTTGAATTTACGATGTTGGGCGATGTACTTTTTGCTTCCGGTAGCGCTGCTTTGACCGATCAGGGCAAGGGTGTTCTGACGGAGGTGGTTAAGACGGTGAAGGAGAAGTATGCCGGGAGTCCCATCATGGTGGAAGGGCACACGGATAACAAACCGATTCAGGCGTCTGGCTGGAAGAGCAATTGGGAACTGGGTTTTGCGCGTTCCGCCGCGATTGTCCACTTCTTTGAAAAACAAGGTTTCGATACGAAGACGCTTGCAGCTTGCAGCTTTGGAGATACTAAGCCGGTTGTTGCTAACGACACGGCGGAGAACATGGCAAAAAATCGTCGGGCTGTGTTGGTGGTCAAGACTGGTGGCATGCCGTGCTGTGGCGCTGCGCCGTCCGCTGCTGCTGGTTCGTCTGCTCCCGGTTGTCCGATGATTTCTCCCACGGCCGATACGCTCACTGTGCCTGCGGCC
>DNPO01000042.1:0-1023 GCA_003501375.1 Candidatus Sumerlaeota bacterium
TCACGGCGAAAACAGGGGTTCGAATCCCCTTGGCGCTACCAATGCCCTCTCCCTATCAAAAACATCTCATACAGCAGGTCGCTAACGCATCCGCCATGCACGCGCTGGAGTTACATCCGCCGCAGTCGGGCGATTTTGTGCGTTTGCATAATTTGTCCGGTGGAGCGCGTGCTCTGGTTATCGCTCGCTTGCAGCAGATAACGGATTGCCCTGTCCTGATCGTGACCGCCGATGCGGAAGCCGCTGAGGGCTGGTACGACGATTTGCACCAGGTTAGCCCGCCCGGGCTGCACTTTTTTCCGATGACGGAAACGCTGCCGTACGAAATCGACGAGCCGGTGATTGACCTGCTCGCGAAACAGTACGGAGCCATGCACTATTTGCGCCGTGGCGAGGATGCCGCGATTACTGCTGCGCCCAAGGCTCGCGAGGAAGCGACACCTGCCGCGCCCGTGTTGTTGGTCGCGCCGCTCGAAGCATTGCAACACAAAATCCCGACGCCTGTCGCGCTTGACAAGTTAGTGCTTACGTTGAATTGGGGCGAGACGTTTGATACGGAAAAAATCGCGCACCGTTTGGTGGAACTGGGCTATGAGCGTCAGGCAATGGCCGAGACGCGCGGTGAGTTCAGCGTGCGCGGCAATATTGTTGATATTTTCCCGCCGCATTTTGAAAACCCAGTTCGTTTCGATTTGTTCGGCGATGAGGTGGAGTCAATCCGCTTTTTCGATTCAACTACGCAGCGTTCTTTACGCGGTGGCCCGGAACTCGAACGCATTACGATTTTACCCGCGAAGTTGATTTCGATTACCAAGAATCTGGCAGAGGAATCAGTTGATGCGCTGTGTTCGCTGGCCGATTGGATGCCGGAAAACACGCTGGTTGTTTTGGATCAGCCGGAAAAATTTGATGAGGCTCTGGAGCGTTTCGATCTGATTGCGCAAAAACGCTACGAAGAGCGCGATGCGGCGGAGACGCTGAGGCCCGCTGTGTACTACGCAGACAAGGTGACGTTGCACCAGC
>DNPO01000042.1:1363-3802 GCA_003501375.1 Candidatus Sumerlaeota bacterium
GGCGTGCAGTCGTACGAGACCATCAAGCCTGACCTGGAAGCGTATTTGACGCTTTTCAGCGCGAGGCAAAAACAGGATTACTCGATCCACCTGGTTTGCGACAACGATGGACAGGCGTTGCGCATGGAAGAATTGCTGCGAAGCCGCGATTTGAATTGCCGCGTGATTCTGTCCGAGATCAAAAAAGATCAGGTGAAGAAGAGTAACGCGATTACGGCAAATGAGTTTTCGCCGCGCGATCTTTTACAGGGTTATCAGGACATTGTGATTTGCACCGGGCCAATGCAGACGGGTTTTATTTTCCCCGATGCGCGGTTGCTGATGGTCACCGACCGTGAAATGTTTGGCCGCTACAAACGCCGCCATGTGGAGCGTCGCAAGTATAAGGGCCGCGCGATTGCAGCGGTGACGGACATTCAGCGCGGCGACTACGTGGTGCATATCGACCACGGTGTGGGGCGTTACATTGGCATTCGCGAGCAAAACATTGATGGTCGCCTCACCGAACTGATTGAGTTGGAATACAGCGACGGCAACAAACTGCTGGTACCGGTGGAAAACGTCGGGCATGTCCAAAAATATTCCAGCACCGAGGGCGCGGCGCCCGCGCTTGATAACCTGGGTGGCACGCAGTGGAAGAAACGCCGCAAAAAGTCACAGGAAAAAGTGGAGCAGATGGCGAAGGAATTGCTGGAGATTTACGCCAAGCGCGAAGCCGCAGTGGGCGAGGCGTTTAGCCCGGACAACACATGGCAGGTTGAGTTTGAAGACTCGTTTCTCTATCAGGAAACACCCGACCAACTCCGCGCGATTGAAGAGATTAAAGCGGACATGTGCAGCAATAAGCCGATGGACCGCCTGCTTTGCGGCGATGTGGGTTTTGGCAAAACCGAGGTTGCCATGCGTGCGGTGTTCAAGTGCGTGATGGAAAAACGGCAGGCGGCGGTATTGGTGCCGACCACGATTTTGGCGCAGCAACACTTCCATACGTTTCGCGAACGGTTCGCAGATTACCCCGTGCGCGTGGGCGTGCTCAGCCGTTTTTGCACGGATGCCGAGCAGCGTGAAACCATCCGCGCCTTAAAAAAGGGTGAGGTGGATGTGGTGATCGGCACGCACCGTTTGCTTTCCACCGATGTGGAATATCTCGATCTTGGTTTGTTAGTGGTGGATGAGGAGCACCGTTTCGGCGTGGCGCAGAAGGAAAAGATCAAGCGGCTTCGTGCGTCCATCGACATTCTCACGCTATCGGCCACGCCCATTCCGCGTACGCTGCACTTTGCGCTGGGCGGATTACGCGACATGAGCGTGATCAACACGCCGCCGCGTGACCGGCTGCCGGTGCGCACGCGCGTGATCCACTTCACGCCAAACGATATTCAAGAAGCGATCACGCGCGAGATCAATCGCGGGGGACAGATTTATTTTGTTCACAACCGGGTGGAAACTATTGCGCGTGTGGCGACGCAAATTAAATCGGTTGTGCCCAAGGCGCGGATCTGCATTGCGCACGGCCAAATGCACGAGCGCGAACTCGAGAAGGTAATGGTCGATTTCATCGATCGCAAATTTGATATTTTGGTTGCGACCACGATTATTGAAAACGGTCTCGACATCCCCAACGTGAATACCATCATCATCAACCGGGCCGATGCGTTTGGCCTGGCACAACTTTACCAGTTACGCGGTCGCGTGGGACGCGATGTAAAACGCGCCTATGCTTACCTGGTCGTGCCCGACGGTCGCCCCGTGACGGACACTGCATTGCGTCGTCTGCGTGCCATTGAAGAATTTACCGAACTGGGCATGGGCTTCCAGATCGCGTTGCGCGACATGGAAATTCGCGGGGTTGGAAACTTGTTGGGTTCCGAACAGCACGGCGCGATTGACACGGTGGGCTTCGAGATGTACTGCCAGATGTTGGAGGAGGCGGTGCAACTGATGCGTGGTGGCGGACAGGTTACGGATGAAACCGTAGAAATCCAGTGGAAAATTAGCGCGTTGTTGCCGTCGGAATATGTGCCGGTGGAATCGCAGCGTCTCAACTTCTACAAGCGGTGCGCTGCTGTTCGTACGGGCAAAGAACTGGAAGATATGCGGGCGGAGTTGCGTGACCGTTATGGCGAGTTGCCGCAGGCGACGCTGAATCTGCTATCCATTAGCCTGATGCGCATTTTGGCGCGTCGTGCCGAGGTCTCGAAGGTTTCGGCCACGGGCAAGGGCTTTACGATTACGCCAAGTGGTGATCTATTTGATTTTCTGCGGCGAGCGTTGGAGTTGCGCGAAAAGTCCAAGAAGATCAAAGCGATTTCCGCCGGAGCGGATGGAAGCATCGTGTTTGAAATCGAGGCGTGGAATGCCGAAAAAGGCATTGAGTTTGCCATGAAGATACTGAAAATTCTGGGAAATGAACCAAACCGCTAATAGACGCTAATGATC
>DNPO01000042.1:4105-4829 GCA_003501375.1 Candidatus Sumerlaeota bacterium
GATCATTAGCGTCTATTAGCGGTTTTTTTATGATTCGTATTCAACGTACACGGTTTCCCCGGAGCGCGCATCCTTGCGGGCAAGTTCGAGGTGGATGCGTTGCAGACTTTGCTCTACTTTTTCCAGCGCGGCGGTGTTGCGGTCGATGCACGCGGTGAACTGTTCCGAGCAGGCTTTTTCCCGTTCGCAATGGTGTGTGAACAGATTACGTTGTGTTTCGTGTCGTTGTGAAATCAGCATCATCAGCGCGCGCACCATCGCGAGCGACAGCATGAAAGATAAACCGAGCGAACCGTACTGCACGAGGGGACTATCGAGAACGTTGGGCATGAGAACTCCTTTGGGCAAGCAATGGAATGATTTGGATGAGGGTAGATAAATATTCTGGATCGGTTGGCAAAGAAATAAATGCCTTGCCAAAGGCATGAAATGATTCCGCCATGCAGCGAAATTTACGGAAATGTCCTGTGCGAGTCGAGCGGAGGTTAAAAAAGTTATTAAGTTGTTTGGATGGAGCAGATTCGTTCCAGCCACTTTCTAAAATAGCGGTGGCAGCCATAAGGAACCAAGGAATTCTATAACGCGGGGCGATGCGTTGGGCCAGTGCGGTAACGCGATTGCGGAAATCTGTTTGCTGCGGGGTAAGAGGCGACATGTGGAAGCCTTTCTATTAGGTATCGACTGCGTGTACTGAAGTGTTAGAGCGGTTCTCGGAAGTTTTTTC
>DNPO01000363.1 GCA_003501375.1 Candidatus Sumerlaeota bacterium
TCAACCGCGTAGCGGTTGTATATCTTAGCCCGGGGTTGCCGAGGAACGAGGCTACCCCGGGTTTCGTTTAACATAAAATGAACCCTGTAAGGGTTCCATAAGGTGTTCCAGCAACGTTAGCATCCTGACGAAAACACAACACCTTGTTGAACCCTTACAGGGTTCGTTATTACGTTGTGTTTACCCGGGGTAGCCTCGTTCCTCGGCAACCCCGGGCTAAGATATACAACCGCTACGCGGTTGAACTGCCAAACAAAGAAAAAACAGGCTGCTGTTTTACTTAAAATGCTATAAATAAAAAGCAGCCCTTTACGTCCGAGGACGTAAAGGGCTGCAAGAACAAAAGAGATACTTGCCTAGTTGTTATTTGCCTGAACCCTTGCCCGGCAATACAAACACATTGTCAGGCGATGCGGCAAGTTCACGCAATTGCGCATCCATCTTGGCCAACAATTCCGGGGTTTTCTTCAGGAAATCCTTGACGCTCTCGCGTCCCTGCCCGATGCGCTCGCCATTGTAGCTGTACCACGCACCGCTTTTTTCCACGATCTTATTTTCTACTGCCAAGTCGAGCACATCGCCCTCAACCGAAATTCCCTGGCCGAACATGATGTCGAACTCAACCTCGCGGAAGGGCGGAGCAACTTTGTTTTTCACGACCTTGACGCGGGTACGGTTGCCCGTATGCCCACCAGGAACGGCATCCTTACCAGCTTCTTTGATACCGCCGATGCGGCGCACATCAATACGGATCGTAGCGTAGAACTTAAGCGCGCGACCGCCGGTTGTCGTTTCGGGACTGCCGAACATCACGCCGATTTTTTCACGCAACTGGTTGATGAAAATCAGAGTCGTGTTGGAACGCGAAAGACAGGCGGTGAGTTTGCGGAGCGCCTGCGACATAAGTCGCGCTTGCAAACCGGGCAGGGAATCGCCCATCTCGCCTTCGATTTCCGAACGGGGCACGAGCGCGGCCACGCTGTCGATCACGATGATGTCGAGCGCGTTGCTCTGAATCAATGTTTCAGCAATGTTCAGCGCCTGCTCGCCGTTATCCGGTTGCGAAATCAGCAGTTCGTCAATATTCACCCCCAGGTTACGCGCATAGGTCGCATCGAGCGCGTGCTCCGCATCAATAAAGGCAGCGACTCCGCCGAGTTTTTGCGCGGAGGCCACGGCGTGCAGGGCCATTGTGGTTTTACCGGAGGATTCCGGGCCGTAGATTTCGATCACGCGCCCACGCGGATAGCCGCCCACGCCCAGCGCCACGTCGAGCGAAAGCGCCCCGGAGGGAATAACCGGAATGGCCATATCCACGCGATCGGAAAAGCGCATGATAGCGCCCTTGCCAAAATCTTTTTCAATTTTTGTCAACGCCAGACTGAGCGCTTTTCCGCGTTCGTCCTGTTGGGAAGTTTCATCGGCAGTTTTTTTGGCCACGGGGTATTCTCCTTAAAAATGCGGTGCGGGGTGGTGTTATTTTTAAAACCATTTTCAGCCACGACAAAACCTCTTTCACCACAGAGGACACAGAGAACTTCAAAATCTTTTGTTTTTGCAGTTCTCTGTGTCCTCTGTATCTCTGTGGTGAAATGGGGTTACGTCATGATTCATTTTTTGTTTTTACGGTTCCATCGAACGCGGGTCTTCGTGAAAATTCTCAGGCGGTGGCGCGAACATCGCATTGAACATATCCGGCTCGTTCGGCTTTGCCTTGCGCGAAGTGTGGGCCTTGCGGGCGATTTTTTCTTCCTCAGTTTCCGACTCATGCCCCTCGTCGTCCACGCTCTCATCTGATGAAACTTCTGCCTGGATAACAGGCGGTTCATCAGGCGCAGATTCCGCGAGCGGAGCTGCCTCTTCAATCATCGGTGGCACTGCTTCTTCCATCGCTTCCGGTTCAGACGCAATGACAGGTTCTGGTTCTTCCTCCACAACAAGCATTGGTTCCGCGACTGGAATCTCTTCCACCGCATCGTCAGCAGCGATTTCTTCCGTTGGCACAACGCCGAGTTCTGCATCCACCTGATTTAACAAGCGATCCATGACGGAACGGGCGGATTCCACCCTCAGCGCATACGCGCTCTTTGCCGTATTCAGCGCTTCGGTCACTTCGTCCAACTCATAGGCCGTACCATAGGCGGCCATGAGCGCGGAACGCAAATCGACCCCTGCACCTTCGGCGGCAAGCCGCTTGTTGAGCCCATCCGCCACGCGCCGGGCACGAACTGCTTGTTCGTGTCCGGCGCGGATACGGAAAGTCTGCCCGAGCAGGGTGAATGTGACGATTTCGCTATCGCTGGTCATGCAGCAACTTCCAGAAACTGATCAGATTTATGCCTCTTCGGGCATAGTTTCCAACGCATCAATCTGCTCAATAATGGTACGCAGACGCTCGCGGATTTCCTCTTCCTTCGTATTGTTGGAAGCGGTTTCCTGCTCCAGTTCCTGCACGCGCTGCTGCAATCCATCGCCGCGGGCGGTTTGGCTGGCAATTTGTTCTTCCAGACCGGGAATGCGATTCACCTTGCCCGTCAGTTCTTCCACGGTCATTTTGTGCAGGGTGAGGTCTTCTTCCAAGCCAGGAATCAGGTTGGCTTTTTCGGTCAGGGCCTGAATCTCCGATTTTTGCCCGGCGTTTTCTTTGCGCAGGCGTTTCAGTTCGGTCAGGAGGGCAACTACTTTTTCTTCAAGGAGGAGAATGCGTTCATCGAGCATGAGGGGAGCACCAGATACCATATCAGTTGGGATGGGAACAACGCTTTCGAGGCGATTATTTCGCGCTCAGGTCAGAGGGAAATTATCCGCTTTCGGTGGAAATCGTCAAGGGGAAACTGTGCCAGAGAGAATCACGCCCCAGAAAATTCTCAAAAGTTAGCCCATTTTGAGGAGTTCCTGCCCCGATCCATCAGGAACTCCTAAAAGTCTAGCAT
>DNPO01000482.1:0-3386 GCA_003501375.1 Candidatus Sumerlaeota bacterium
TCCAGAATGATATCGGCTTTGACCGAATGTTGCCATTCGAATTCATCGCCGCCAATTCCATGTAAAAGATACAGCACCGGATACTTCTTATCGGGCGAGTAGTTGGCGGGAGTGTAAACGTTCATTTTACGTTTGGCCCCGACGGTTTTGGAATCGTATTCCACGAGTTCCACCTTGCCATGTTTAATATCGTCGCGCTTGACATCAAATCCAGCAGGTGCATGCGGAAACGCGGGTTTATCATCCGGCCCCAAAACAACCTTGCCGAACATCGGCGGTCTGCCGCCGCCCCGCATCTCTGGGTTACCCGGGGTGCCACCATTGGGGGCAGGAGGCCCAGGATTCCCCGCAGGTTTGGTAGCAGGAGGATTGCCGGGTTGTGCTGAAACTCCAGGTTTCGCGACTCCCGCATATTCCACCATCGCAGTCTGGGGTTTTTCCTTCTGCTGGAACAACCGAGGGGCAAAGTCATTCAGATCGCGACGCCAGGTCTGCCATTCGTGGGAGGTGCCAGCGGATTCAAAATAGACATGCTTGATGCCAGCCTGCTCCAAAGCCTGGTGGTACTTGTACACACTGTCGTACATGTTTTGGGGTTCGACCGTACCGATACCCAGCCACAACAATTTAACTTTTTTGTTGAACGCAGCCGCATCGGCCATAACGCCATTATGGGTCGTTTTCGCATCAAATGCGCCATCACGGAAACCGCCAGCACCGCTGAAACCGCCGATATAGGCAAACTTGTCCAGATGGTTCAGGGTTACGCCAAAGGTCTGCATTCCGCCCATCGAAAGACCGGCCATGGCGCGATGTTCACGATCCTTGAACGTACGGTAGGTCGAATCAATCATGGGGATTACTTCATCCGTAATAACCTTTTCAAAATTACCAAAGGCGGTCCATCCTTCACCCGGCCCGCGTACATTGCCATTGTTCATGACAATAATCATGGGTTGGGCTTTGCCTGCGGCAAGCAAATTATCCATGATGAAGTTGACACGGCCCTGGTTCACCCAGCCGCGTTCGTCTTCACCACCGCCGTGTTGCAGGTAGAGCACGGGGTAGCGCGTCTTCTTGTCCGCATCATACTGCGGGGGAAGATACACATAGTACTGGCGCCAGGAATTCGTTATTTTGGAGAAAAACCACTTGGTGCGAATATCGCCGTGGGGCACGTTTTTTGTATCGTAAAAGTCCACCCCTTTTTCTGGAACTTCAATGCCACTGGCTTGTCGTCCGCAACCATAAAAAGTTTCACTGGCTGGGTCTACGACAGAGACGCCATCAACGATCAAGAAATAATAATGAAAGCCGGGAGCGAGCGGGTCTGAAGTAACCGACCAAACGCCTTCGGCATTCTTGTTCATGTCATACTTTTTCCCCAGAAGATCCAGCACAACCTTTTGGGCATCGGGGGCCTTGATTTGGAAGATGCCTCGCGATTGCGCATCGACCATCGGGTATTTCTGACCTGCAATGTTTGCAGATGAAGGTTTTGCATCCGCCGGATCAGAGTCAGCCGCCCATCCGAAGGAAGTGATTGCCAATAACAACACCGACAGAACCAACAATTGTCTTTTCATGCAATTTCTCCTTGTTATTAAATGTAAGCCACCTCAACACTTATCTTTCCGCTTAATTATTTAGATCGCTGCGGTCGTTGCGGCGGGTTTTTCGACATTGGCTGCAGTTCCACCGGCTGGGCGCTCAAGGTCGTCGTAGACGGCGTTGTATCTGTAGTCGGCGGAGATGGCGGGACATCCACCCCCTCGACTGTCTGGGTTACAAGTTGCAAGGTACCATCGGGATTGTAGTACATATAATCCAGGCAAACGGAACGACGCCCCCCCGACCCTTTCTGGCCATTCAAGGTAAGCATCCCATTGTGATAGAACGCATATCCCTGCCCTTTGAAGTCAATAACGCCGGGATGCGTCGTAAAACTGTTTTTTGCCGAGCCAATGAGAACTCCGCGCGGCGTCCAAGGGCCGGTAATCTTGGGGGCGGTTGCATACTGAATGTTTTCCGCGCCCTTGCCAAATCCGGCATAGATAAGGTAATAAGTATCCTTGTGCTTATGGAGCCACGGGCCCTCAACATAACTTGGTAGTTTTATTGTTCGGATTTCCCCATCCAGTTCAGTCATGTTCGGTTTGAGTTTGGCTATAAAACACGTGCCATTTCCCCATGCCATCCACGCCGTTCCGTCATCGTCAATCAAAACGGTGGGGTCAATATCATTCCAACCGCCGCCGGTCGTCATCTCTTCCGTTACCAGAGCGGTTCCGCGCGCATCCGTGAAAGGCCCGGTGGGGCTATCTGCAACTGCCACGCCAACCGCTTTTCCGTTATGCGTTTTATCGTGCTGCACCGTCACGTAATAGTAAAATTTACCGTCTTTTGCCACTACCTGAGATGCCCAGGCATCTTTGATCGCCCATTTAAAATCCGTTGGTTTCAGAACGCTACCGTGGGAAGTCCACGTCTTCATATCTTTGGAAGAATAACAACGCCAGCCGGTCATGTTGTATACATCCCCGCCTGTCGCTCCATCCTTACCTTCATCCTGCCCCACATAGACATAAACGGTATCCTTGTAAATCATGGGGGCCGGGTCTGCGGTAAACGCATCCTTGAAAATGGGATTGCTTTCCGCAGACGCCCCTCCCGGGATCAACAAACCAATGCCAGCAAGCAGTGCACCACCAATCGTTTTTTTCAGATAAGACATAGTTCAATTTTACTCCTTTCGACGCTGTTTGAGTTGATTCCATTTTTCAGCCAAGCATGCAACGATAATCGTGGTGCAGAACCTTACTTTTTCCACCAGCCAGACTTTGTATCCTGAAACAACCGGGGGGCAAAATCTCTAAGCGCGCGACGCCAGGTCTGCCACTCGTGGGAAGTGCCTGGGGATTCTACAAAAACATACTTGATGCCGGCCTTGTCCAGAAGTTGACGATATTTGGTCATGTGGTCAGACATCATCTTGGGTTCTGTTGACCCAATGCCCACCCAGAATAACCGCACCTTCTTATTGAAGACATTTGCATCGGGCAACATGGCAGCAACCTCTGAATCCGACACATTAAAAGGAATCCCGGCACCGCTAAAAGCGCCGACATAGGCAAACTTATCCAAGTTGGTTCGCGTAATATTGACGGTCTGGAATCCCCCCATGGAAAGCCCGGCCATCGCGCGGTGATCGCGATCCTTGAGCGTACGGTAGGTCGAATCAATCATCGGAATAATCTCGTCCGTCATGATTTTCCCAAACGTCTGGAAAGACAATGCCGATTCGTTCGGGGCGTGATCGTTACCATTGCTCATGACAATAATCATGGGTTTCGCTTTGCCCTCAGCAATCAGGTTATCCAGAATGA
>DNPO01000482.1:3628-5360 GCA_003501375.1 Candidatus Sumerlaeota bacterium
TCAGCAATCAGGTTATCCAGAATGAAGTTCGCGCGTCCCTGCATGCCCCAACCGCGTTCGTCTTCACCACCGCCGTGCTGTAAATAAAGCACGGGATAGCGCGTGCTTTTGTCCGCATCATACTGCGGGGGAAGATAGACAAAGCAGCGCCGCCAGGCATTCGCCGTTTTGGAGAAATACCATTTGGTGCGAATATCACCGTGGGGCACATCTTTCACATCGTAAAAATCCACGCCATTTTCCGGGACCTCAACGCCACTGGACATTCTGCCGCAACCGTAGAAAGTTTCGGTAGATGGGTCCACAACAGAAACGCCATTGATGAGAAGGGAGTAATAATGAAAACCTGGGGCTTGCGGATCGGAGGTCACCGTCCAGACGCCTTCAGCATCCTTAGTCATGTCATACTTTTTGCCACCAAAATCCACTTGTATTTTTTTGGCATCCGGCGCCTTAATCCCAAATGTAACACGCGATTGCGAGTCCACCATCGGATACTTCTGGCCTGCAATATTTGCACTGGACGGTTTTGCATCTGCGGAAACAGTTGCATCAGATGCCACTCCCAAGGAACTTAACGATAACAACAGTAAAAACAACAATCGGATTTTCATATGTTCCCCCCTTTTTGTTTAAATGCTCGCAAACTGCAACATGAGTTCTGCAAGTCTTCATCAAACTTGCAGAACTCATATCACTCATTCTCGTCCCGGGATTATTTCTTCTCCTGCAAGCGCAACACCGTAACCGAGTTTGCCGGGAAGGTGCGTTCAACCTTGTTATCAGACACCTTCTCCAACTTTTCTTCCTTAGGAGCAACCTTCTGCGGTTCGGCGAAGGTGTTTTCGGCATCGGGGTCGCTATTTGCTAGAACAATTGCTTTGCCGGAAACGAACGACTTGCTGCCAGCCAGTGTTACCGTACCAGTGCGCGGCGTCGGCGTGCCATTGACCACCTTGACGATCACTTCCTTCGTGTCTTGTTTGTAACCAGCCACCGTGTGAAGCACTTGTCGGCCTGTGGGGCGGGCCACGTCATGCAGCAACTGACCATCCAGATAGCACTTGACCGCCTTGTCGGAAACTTCGATTTTGACATCGTACCAGCGGCCAGCCTCAACCGAGCATTGTTTGTATTCGGTAACCGGGTCCCACTCTACCGAGTTCTTGGTGTTCTGCCAGCCGCCAATGTTCCACATGTTGGGGCTTTCCGTGTTTTTGGTGTCAAACAGAATCTGGAACCCTTCCGCACCGCTGTCTTTGCGGGCTTTCAGCGTCAGGGTGTAATTGTTCCACGCCTTGTCGCCTAACAGGATGCAAGTGGGGGTGTCGTTACTGACTTGTTTGATAACGCCGTCGGATACAGCCCAAGCGCCCCGATTCTTTTTCCATCCCTCCAAGGTTTTCATGCCCTTGCTGTTGAACAGGATTTCTCCCTTGCTGCCCGTAACCTTGATGTCTTTGTACTCCACCTGAGTGCTGTAAGAACCCAAGCCGATGCTTCCGGAAATGGGGGACAGCGGCTCTTCCATGGACTGCATTTCCACCGGCAAAATCACATCGGGCTTGTTGTTGCCGAACAGGGCTTGCACGTGGTAGGAAGGCGTGCCGTACGCGTGGGCGGAATCAAACACAATCGCGTTAGGATTCCAGGACTGCCACCCCGGATTGACGAACAGGGGCGCATACGAGCACATTTCCACCACATCCGAGTTCCGTTCCATACCGGTCAT
>DNPO01000482.1:5683-6378 GCA_003501375.1 Candidatus Sumerlaeota bacterium
GCGTACTCACCGACGTAGATTTTCGGGCCTTTGCGATCATACGAATCATACTTGTTCGCGGAGCGGAAGAAAAAGCCGGGACTGTCATAATAGTGTTCGTCCAAAATATCCAAATATTTTTTATCGGGCGAGCCAGTCCAGTCGCAGGCAACCAGGCGCATTTTCGGATATTTGGCCAAAATGGCAGAACGGAACTTCTCATAGTTCGCATTGTAAATCGGGCCACCATTCTCATTACCAATTTCCATGTACTTCAGGTTAAACGGTGCGGGATGTCCAGCCTTGGCGCGCAGCGCACCCCACTTGCTGTCAGCCGGGCCATTGGCATATTCGATGAAGTCCATCGCATCCTGAAGATACTCATCCACATTCACCTTGTATTGACTTTTGGCATCGGGTAAGCGGGAAAAACCCTGTTCCCGGTGCGACATGCCGCAGTTGATCACGTACAGCGGCTCCGCCTGGATGTCCTCGCAGTATTGAAAGAATTCATACGCGCCAAATCCATCGTTACTCCAGTAACCCCACAAGTTCCAGTGCCCAGGACGCTCCGCCACATCGCCAATGGTTTTCTTCCAGCGATTGGCGTTTTCCAGAGTGTTGCCTTCCACAAAACAACCACCAGGGAAACGGATAAACTTCGGCTTCATGTCCGCAACCATTTGCGCCAAGTCAGCACGCAAACCATTGGAACG
>DNPO01000456.1 GCA_003501375.1 Candidatus Sumerlaeota bacterium
CCGGCGGTTTCCTTCGATGGGAAATCGTACGACACGCAGGAATATTTTGTGAACATGGGGCCGCAACACCCCATCGCGCACGGATCACTCCGCCTCGTCTTGCGCGTGGACGGCGAAACGGTGAAGGAAGTGATTCCCGTGCCGGGCTATGTGCACCGCGGCATCGAGAAAATGTGCGAGCGGCTGAATGGGCGGCAGATCATTCACCTGACCGACCGGTTGGATTATCTGTCGGCCATCATGAACAACTGGTGCGCAGCGCGGGTGTTTGAAGAAGCCGCTGGCATTGAAGTGAACGAGCGCATCGAAACCATCCGCACGATGATGTCGGAATTGCAACGCCTGCAAAGCCATGCGCTGTGGTGGGGCGTGACCGGGATGGACCTGGGTGCGTTCACGGCGTTTTTGTACGGGTTCCGCGACCGCGAAATTATCGGCGAACTGTTTGAAGAGACCATTGGCGCGCGCCTGACCATGAACTATATTCAGCCGGGCGGCGTGATGTATGACATTAAGCCGGACTTTGCCGAGAAGGTAAAAAAACTGATCGCTTACTTAAATCCGGTGATCGAAGAGTACGACACGCTGATGTCGGGCAACGTGATCGTGCAGGAGCGGCTGCGCAATATTGGCATTTTGCCCGTTGATGATGCCGTGTCGCTCGGTTGCACTGGCCCGGTGTTGCGCGGCAGCGGGATGGCGTATGACCTACGCAAAATTCAACCTTATGGCGTTTATGGGAAGTGCGAGTTCGACGTGCCCGTGGGGTCGGTGGGCGATTGCTGGGATCGCTACTATGTGCGCATGGCCGAGATGCGGGAGTCAATTCGGATTCTAGAGCAACTGGTGGATAATGTGCCCGAAGGCCCGTTCCAGACCATTAAGTTTGGCGCAAAGATCAAACCTGCGGAAGGAACCTGGTACCGTCAGGTGGAAACCGCACGCGGCGTTTTGGGCGTTCTATTGGTGTCAGATGGCAAGGGCGAGATGCCCTATCGCCTGCATTTCCGTTCGCCGAATTTTAACAATATGTGGGCGGTTACGGCGCTGGCACCCGGTTGGCGCTTTGCTGATATTATCGCCATTCAGTCGAGTCTTGACTTAGTGATTCCTGACATCGACCGGTAGTTCCGGCATCGCAGACGTGCCGTTGAATGACCGGAAACCTTGGCATCTCTTTTTGAGGGAAATCGGCCTTTGTCTTTTGAACAAGATAATAAATTTTCAGGTTTAGTTTGCAAATCGCTTGAGACAACTCTCAGAAAAATGTTACCTGTGTTTCTTTCGATCATTTAGTTCCCGTGGGATTTACTAATCGGGGTTAGATGAGCCAGAGTATCAGGTGCAGGCAGATGCAGGCGTACACGCCTGCCATAAGATCGTCCACTACAATGCCCCATCCGCCAGGCAGGGCTTGCAAATTGCGCGCGGGCGGTGGCTTGATAACATCAAAAATGCGGAACAGGATAAATCCCAAGAAGGCGGCCTTACATGTGTGTGGCGCGAAAAGCATTGTCACCAGATAGCCAACTACTTCGTCGATCACTACGCGACCATCGTCTTTTTTTTGGTAATAGCCCTCAGCAATGGTGGCCACGGGAATGGAAAGCGCGATGAAAATGGCTGAGCCAAGAATGTAGGCAAACCAAGTTCCATAGGGCGGAGCCATCAGCCAGTAGATAAACACGCCGACCAGCGTGCCCACGGTGCCCGAAGCGAAGGGGGAGAAACCCGTGCCGAATCCGGTGGCAAAGGCGAGCGACAGCCAGAGCATGGGGCCTTTAATACGAGGGGGCGGGGAAACGGGCCCGGCGTGTGGGTCAAAAGGGATGGGACGTTCGGTAGACATGTGCAATCTCCTTAACAAGACATTGCGCATACCATAAAGAAAACGATCTGGATTGTCAAGCCGACGATTTCGTGCGTGTTTCATACGGGTTGCACCCGTTTCATCCTTGCAATCTCGGCAGGGTCGGGGCAAAATTTCGGTGTTGGTTCAGACCGTTACTAAGGAATTGAAAAAAATGACAGACAAAATTTGGACACTCGGATTGATTGGTTGTGGAAATATGGGCGGTGCGCTGGTGCGTGGCGTTATTAAATCGGGATTGCTCTCACCGGAGCGCGTGCGCGTGACAGATGTGGATGCTGCCAAGGCCAAAGCATTTGCGGAAGAACTCGGGGTTATGGCATTGGGAAACAACACGGATATTGCGACCCAAAGCGATGTGGTGATCTTCGCGGCCAAGCCGCAAAATATGGCGGAATTACTGGGAGAATTGGCAAGTGTTACCGCTCAACCGCTTTATATCTCCATTGCTGCGGGCATTTCGCTCATGTGGATGGAATCGCGTTTGGGTGCGGATGCGCGCGTGGTGCGCGTCATGCCCAATACCCCGGCCATGATTGGGTGCGGTGCGGCGGGTGCGGCGCGTGGTAAGAATGTTTCGGATGCTGATATGGCCTTGACGCTGGATATTTTCTGCGCGGTGGGCGATGCGTTGGAAGTGCCGGAGTCCAAGATCAACGCGGTAACGGGGCTGAGCGGCAGTGGCCCGGCGTATGTATTCCGCATGATCGAAGTGATGGCGAAAGCGGGCGAAAAGGTGGGATTGGAACCGGCAGCCGCGTTGAAATTGACTCTGCGTACCGTGTTGGGTGCCGCTCGCATGGCCGTGGAGACTGGGGTGGCCCCGGCAGAGTTGCGCCGTCGCGTTACGTCGCCCAAGGGCACCACAGAAGCGGGCTTGAAAGCAATGGAGGACGGCGGATTTGAAGAACTGATGGAGCAGGCAGTTTCCGCCGCGACTGTGCGGAGCGAAGAATTAGGAAAATTGTTTGCGGGAAATTAATTCCTTAACATTATCGGACAGATTCGTCGGGTCGTACGGATCTGTCTGATAGTGTTTGTGTTATTGTTGTCCTGTTGCTGGAAAAAAGAGGTTCCGCATGATTTCGGACAATGCAACACCTGAAGCATCCGACGCTCCGGCCCATCTTGCCTTGGGGCGTCTGGGCGAAAAAGCCGCAGCGAAATTCTTGTGGGCTAACGGCTACCGTATTTTACGGACGAATTACGAATCAGGGCGTGGAGAGATAGACCTGATTGCAGAAAAGGTGGGACGTATTCATTTTGTCGAGGTCAAAACCCGTTCTTCAGAATCACTCGGGCGACCGGAAGAACGTATTGATACGAAGAAACGTGAGATGTTACGCGAGACCGCGCAACGCTATTTGGCGGAGTTTCGCCATTCCCCGGATGGCGGATGGCAATTTGATGCAATAGCAATTTTGATGCGGCCCGATTCAACGATCCAGCGGTTGGAACATCAAGAAAACGTTTTTTGAATTGCATATCAGCGGGTGCAGTGGTACAAACTAAATTAGATTGCCAAGCAGTAAATATCTTTTTCCGGCGATACCCCGATGCTACGAAGGAGAACTTAATTCATGTGCGCGATGAGCAACAATCCCCAACCTTATGGAGGGCGAGAACCTGGTCCGGACGAATGTCCCTATTCCATGACGAACTTGTTGCAGACCATGATTCAGTCGCAGGCGTCGGACTTGCACCTTGCGGTGGGACGTCCACCGGCTTTGCGCGTTCACGGTCAGATCACCAATGTAGAAGGGCCCCGTCTGACTCCCGGCATGACGCAACGCTTGATTTACTCCGTGCTGACTGACGTGCAGAAGCGCGATTTTGAGGAGCGCTGGGAACTGGACTTTTCACTCGGCATTGCGCGCCTGAGCCGTTTCCGTGTCAACGTCCACATGCAGCGCGGTACCATTGCCGCTGCGTTCCGTGCTATTCCCACCGATATTAAGAGTTTTGAAGATTTGCGCCTGCCGCGCCGGGTGTTGGAAGAACTTGCCAATCGTCCGCAGGGCTTTATTCTGGTGACCGGGCCCACTGGCTCGGGTAAATCCACCACACTTGCCGCGATGATTGATTATATCAACACCGAGAAGGACGAGCACATCATCACGGTGGAAGACCCCATCGAATTCTTGCATTCGCATAAGCGCTGCCTGGTGGAGCAACGCGAAGTCAGCCAGGATACGCACAGTTTTGCCGATGCGCTCAAATATGCGCTACGTCAAGACCCGGACGTGCTGATGATCGGCGAAATGCGCGATATGGAAACCATTCACTCGGCCCTGACAGCGGCTGAAACCGGTCACTTGGTTTTCTCGACCCTGCATACCCCGGACGTGGTGCAGACGTGCGATCGTATGATCGACGTTTTCCCCCCGCATCAGCAGGAGCAGATTCGCGTGCAGTTGGCTGGCGTGCTGGAAGGTATTCTTTGCCAGAAACTGATTCCTGCGATTGCAGGCGGCCGCTGTTGCGCGCTGGAAATCCTGCTGGCAACCGATGCTGTTCGTAACCAAATTCGCGAGCGCATGACGCCGCAGTTGTATACAACCATCCAAGCCAACTTGAAAAGCGGGATGGTTACCATGGACCGCTCGCTGCTGAACCTGTATCAAAAGGGGTTTATTATACGCGATCAGGTACTGAGCAATGCCAAAAAGCCACAGGAACTTATGCAATATCTGTAAGTCTTGTTGGCATTTTGTTAGGACTCATCCCTTCTTGGAGGTTTCTCCATGTTCATCGAAATGGAACTGAGCGAACTTTGCCGTACCACCCAGATGAATGCGGTGGTACTCCGTGAGATGAATGGCGAGTTGCGTCAGTTCCCCATTTTCATTGGTGTATATGAAGCCGAAGCCTTGGAAATGGCATTGCATGGCAAGGCCGCGCCGCGCCCGCTAACGCACGACCTGATCTTGAACGTGATTCGGGAATTGGGCGGGGAATTGCGTCGCGTGGTGCTGGATCGCTTGGAAGATAATGTTTTCTACTGCAAATTAGATGTGGGTATGCCAGATAATTCAACGATTTGGGTAGATTGCCGTCCCAGCGATGCAATGGTACTTGCTTGCAGGGTGGGAGCATCTATCTATGCCGATGATACTGTCTTGGAGGAAGCGAACGCCCAACCGCAGGAGGAAGAAGAACCGGTGGATGACGAACCGGTGGATGACGAACCGGAAGATGGGGAATAAGACGGATCGATTTACTGTTCTTTTGATACTTTTTATACCAGTTTATGCTGATGCCGGGACGTGGTAAATTTACACATTTTCCCTTGCGTTTTACATAAATCTTGTTGAAACTAATGTCAGTTTGAATAGGGGGGCGGGAGGCCCCTTTTCTATGCGTCGTAAAGCCATCTATTTGCTGTTAGTTTTTGCTGCGGTTTGTTTTGTGTTTGACTCGGGGATCATTCTGCCATTGTCCAAAAACGCAGATGTTGTCAAGATGTACACGGACAAGAAATTGCCCAACGGCGGTGCAATGGATACCGCTTATAAGTGGTACGTTACCGCACGTATGGAAGCGGTTGACCCGTTTATGCGGTCGTGGTCCGAGTGTTATCTCTTTGCCGTTTTAATTGTGCTGGCGCTTGTGCTCTTTTGGGAAATACCCGTGTTTTTGCAAAAACGGCACATGTTTCGCCGAGACCCTGATGCGTACAAGTATTTAGATGATGTTGAAACCTTTGGTTGGATTGCCTACCTGAAATATCTCAAGTTGTTGAAAGCGCAAGGCGGTAGTGGGTTTTCTTCGTCCCATGATGCGCCCCCCGAGGATGCTTCCGACGTAGTTTTGCAATCGGTCGGAGGATTGGCCTCTGGATTGAAATCCCTGCTGACGGGAAAAAAACAGTCTCGTAAGAAGATGGTAGGCGACTCGGCCGTGCGTTATTCCTGCCCCGTTTGCTCCAAGCACACGGATGATCCCGAGGCATATTTGCCCCTGTTGCATTTTGAAAAATGCCCACATTGCAGTCAACCCATTGACCCGGTTTTTACGTTAGATTCTTATGTTCCTGCGCTTTTACAGAAATTCCCGGATATGTCGGTATCTAAAAGACGCAGTGTGGATGATATGAAGGCTTCCAAGTCCATGTCCGATTTGTTGTCAGGCATGTACGCACTGGCCGTGAATTATCGCGCCACGGATATTCACATTGAACGTGAGGGCGGCGCGGGTGCCAATGTGCAAATGCGTATTGACGGCCAGTTGAACAGTGTGTTTGAAGTCCCGCCGGTCCACGCTAACGCCTTCCTTTCTTCCATCAAGGTGCAGGCACATTTGGACATCACCAACCACATGACACCGCAGGATGGGCGTTTTGAAACCAAAGTTGGATTGAGTGAGATCGATATTCGTATCAACTGCGCCCCCACTTCAGCCGATGGCGAAATCCTTTTCATCCGTATGCTGGATAAACGCGCGCTGAAGGTAAACCCGGAAGACTTGGGCTTTTCCGGAACCAAAATGGAAATTTTGCAAAATTCCATCACCCGTCCTCATGGGTTAGTTCTGGTGACTGGGCCGACTGGGTCGGGTAAGACCACCACGCTGTATATGGCATTGAATTACCTGAACAACGGAAAACACAATATTGTTACGATTGAAGACCCGGTGGAGTACAAGATTCCTGGGTTGAAGCAGATGCAGGTACACCCGGAGAAAAACTTTACCTTTGCCACCGGCTTGCGCTCCATTTTGCGTCAAGACCCAGATGTGATCATGGTTGGCGAAATACGTGACGAGGAAACCGCAAACATGGCGGTGGAAGCGGCTACCACGGGACACTTGGTTTTTACTACGTTGCACACGATGGATACGGTGCAGGCTGTTTCGCGCCTGGCGGACTTGGGTGTTCCGGCAAAGCGTTATGCGCAGGCGTTGGAAATCATTATCGCGCAGCGCTTGATCCGCATTATCTGCGACCAGTGCAAAGTGCCGATGAACATGGCCAATACACCCGAACTCATGCGTCGGTTGAGCGTTTCCAAACTGCCGTCGAATGTAACATTCATGGAGGGCAAAGGCTGCGTTCATTGTAATCGAACCGGGTTCTATGGGCGTCAGGCGGTACTGGAAATCTTCAAGCCGGATGCAGAAATCCGTGAAATGTTGGAAAGAGGTACCCAGCAGAATGTGATTCGGGATGCCGCGAAGAAAAAAGGTATGTTTACGCTGAAGGAAGATGCCCTGTTCAAAGCCGTGCAGGGACTGACCACACTGGAAGAGGTCAGCCGCGTAGTTGTGTAATTTTCTACCGCTGTTACAGTCGGGTTCTTTGCCATTTCCCTCAACCCCAAAAGGCAAATAAAATCCCCGAAACAACGATCCGTTGTTTCGGGGTATTTTATTTTTCAGCCCTGGTTTTGGCCATTTTTTGTTCAACATTTCGGTTGAGGAGTCCATGCCGTACCTGTATTTTGCTTTTCCCCTTAATCCTGATAAATCAAGGGGAACGCTTCTGGGTGCTCAAGAGATTGCAAACACAAATCAACGTCCAGTTCAGGCCAATGCAAGTGCTCTCCAGATAAAAGTTCCACATGGAGTATTTGCTCTACCGTGGCTTTGCGGAACCAGGGAAAATCGTCATAGGACAGAAAATATTCCTTGCCGGAAATAAGAACCCAGAAACCAAAGCGGTCAATGTTCGTTACTTCCGCCGGGGAAGTGTTTGTACCAAGCGTTGAGGATTTCATGCCGGCGTTCCTCCAAAGTTCTTTTTAACTCCGCAATTTGAATGGGCGCAAGACCGTGATTCCTTGCAATTTCCAAATCCGGTTCCAACCAGAATTTTGCTTCGCCATTTTCGCAATGAATATGAACGTGGGCGCGTGTTTCTTCACGCGAAAAGAAAAAGAAGCGATATCCCTTCCACACAAAAACAGTCGGACTCATTGATATGACCTTTATCATGCGGGTGAAAAACGGGGCGTTTCCGAACTGCATTGTCGGAAAGATGCTTCGATTCTAGGACAAGTTCGCAGGCAAATCAAGTAATTCTCTCAGGAGTATCCCGCAGCTGATAACAAAACGTCCCGTTTGCTCTTGCAAACGGGACGTTTTGTTGTTTCCATACGAAAAATTTCCGTATTATTTCGTGTCAAGCACTTCGATGGGGGGCATCGGTTTGCCTTCAAGGTATTCAAGGCTCGCACCACCACCGGTGGAAACGTGCGTCATGCGGGTATCGAGGCCCATCTCTTCAACGGCTGTGGCGGAGTCGCCGCCGCCGATGACGCTGATGGCACCGCCGTCCGTGGCAATGGCAAGCGCGGTTGCGACCGACTTCGTACCGTTGGCAAAGTCGGGGGCTTCAAACACGCCCATCGGGCCGTTCCAAACGACAGTCTTGGCACCCTTGACTTCCTTGCAGAAGGCTTCAACGGATTTCGGGCCAATGTCCATACCCATCATGCCGGCGGGAATATCCGTTCCGGGCGTCACGGTCGGCGCATCACCGGTGAGGGCTTTGAAATCAAAATTCGCGACAGCCAGGTGATCGCAGGGGAGCAGAATCTTGTCGCCTGCTTTTTCCAGCAAGCCCTTCATTTCCTCGACCTGATCTTCCTCGACGCGACTCTTGCCCACTTCGACACCCTTGGCCTTCAGCAGGGTGTAGGCCATCGCACCGCCGATGATGATGCGGTCAACCTTGGGAAGCAGCTGGGAGATAAGTTTGATCTTGTCGGAAACCTTCGCACCACCAAGCACTGCGACGAACGGACGCTTGGGCTCGTTGAGCGCTTCGCTGAGGTACTTGATTTCTTTTTCCACCAGGAAGCCAGCAACAGCCGGGCCACCCTTGGCCTGAATGGCCTTGGCCACGCCATACATACTGGCATGTTTGCGGTGACAGGTGCCGAACGCGTCGTTAACATACGCTTCGCCGTTCTTGGCGATGGCCTCGACGAAATCGTCGTGAACCTTCTGCTGCTCGGCGGTCAGTTTCTTATCTTCGTTCTTTTTGGCTTTGTCGGGCATGGTCTCGCCCGCGCTAAAGCGGAGATTTTCCAACAACAGCACATCGCCATCTTTCATCGCGGCAACTTGAGCATCCAGTTCCGGGCCAACAACGGACTGCGGGCCAACTTGAACGGTTTTGCCCAGCAGTTCGCCCAAACGGACTGCGGCGGGTTTAGCGGAAAATTCTTCTTCGTATCCCTTGCCAGCGGGACGGCCCAAGTGGCTCATGAGGATAAGTTTAGCGCCCTGCTCCAGCGCGCGTTTAATGCTCGGAAGCGCCTGCACGATGCGGCGGTCGTTGGTTACTTTGCCGCCTTTGATCGGAACGTTGAAGTCCACGCGCATGAGGACTTTTTTTCCGGCGACGTTGATGTCTGCAATGTTTTTGGTTGCCATGAATTCTTCTCCTTTTTATTTTGTATAAGGGTGCCCGAAGGCCTGACTTCCGTTGTTTTGTTTGGCAGGCAACTGTCCGCCAAACGGCAACATATTAAAGGCGTATCCTTTTTTACGCAACATGAAATCGCTGGTCTGAAAACCTTTGGTGCATCGCGGTTCTGGGTGCTTGACAGGACTGGCGTTTCGCCCGCGACGAATCGTTTTCCGAGGACGAAACAACGGCTCGATTTTTACCACACCAGTCGGTGAATCAACGAACAACCTAATTGGTTTTGTATCGCAATAGAATCATGCTGCCATCAAGAATCAATGCGGAATCCTAATCAATCTATAATGTGACCACTTCCATTCCCGTTGCATTAATCGAGGATTTTGTCAAAGCCAGTGGATACTCAAGCGTGATTTACGATAACTTCGTGGTATTTCACAGCAAACCCTCCAAAACTTTGTAACGACAGCGTCTAACTTGACAAGCGTTGATAATGTATTGGTTTGTTTTCAGATTCTAATGTTTTTTCGTTTCCTTTGCTAAAATCCAAGAAGAGTGTTTTTTTCTTTTGAATCACCCCTTTGTTCTGTACGTTTATGTGAAAAAGTAAAGTTATTTGTGTTTTTTCCTGCTTGAGGCAGGGTAATTTCCAGATTCTTGATTTGACCCAGAAGCATAGTTCCTTGGGATTTATCTAGTTAGCCTGTTTTTACCTCCCGAGAAACCTGTAAAATATGCAAGAAATAATGAAATTATTCTTGGCGTTTCCATCTCAAAAGTGATAGGATGCGAAGTAGAGGATCAGTGTGCGGGGGTTAGACCGCAAAAAGGGGAGAGTGTGCAATGTCTATCGTCAAAGTAGCCCAACGTGCAGGGGTGTCACAGGCCACCGTTTCACGCGTAGTAAATAATGATCGAAATGTTACTCCGGAAACCGCGCTGAAGGTCCGCGAGGCTATGCGCGAACTTGGCTATGTGCCTAAAGCCCCTGCATTACGCCGAGGTCCTCGTCGCAATCAGGACGTGCATCTTGCAACCGGGAACATCGCTTTTTTGGCAAAGGGTGAGGATTTGAAGGTTTTCGCTCATTCCCCGGTTATGCACGATGTGGTACGAGGGATTGAATCCGCTCTTGCCGAACGCGGCTTGAGTATGATTCAAGGCGCTATTGGTGGCGAGCGTCAGATTCCGCCGATTGTCGCGCGGCGGCAGGTAGATGGTTTGATCGTGTGGCCGACCCTGTTTGGTATGGCACCCGAAGTCATTGAGGCTTTGCGGTCTTATCAGATCGTGTATGTCATGAGTGCAGCGATGGATTCCCTCCCTGGGGATCGCGTCAAAAACAATAACCGCAGCATCGGTCGTTTAGCCGCCGAGTATCTGATTAGCAAGGGGCACAAAGTGGTTGCGCATGCAGCCATGGCTGAAATGCCTGCGGCTGCAGAACGTTGGGCTGCTTTTGCGGAAGCCGCGCGCGCACAGGGTGTTGAGGCGGTGCAGTACGTGATTGAACAACGTGGCTTGGATCTGAATGATTTGCGCAACGAGGAAGTGGACCGCTCTATCGAGGCAGGAGTTGCCCAGATGCTTGCGAGTAATCCGCGCCCGACCGGTGTTTTTGCCACATGCGATGCTCTGGTAGCGCGGATGTACCCCGCATTGAAAAATCAAGGGGTAAAGATCGGCACCGAGATGGAAGTCATTTCCTGCAATAACGAATTCGCTCTGTTGGCAGGCTTGGACCCCTGTCCCAAGTCGATTGATATTCGCGGGGAGTTGATTGGACGACGCGCTGTAGAGCAATTGTTGTGGCGTATCAGCAATCCGGGAGATGAGACCTGTGTCACTGTGGAAATCGACCCATTATTCTGATCTAGTTCCCCATAAAAATACCGCATCCTGCACGAGTTGTTTAAATGCAGGATGCGGTGGTGTCCGCACGGGCAGATTGGTCAGATTCGACCGATCTGCCCGATTTTTTTATTTTGCAGCAGTCAGACGTGGGCGCTCAGACGTTTCGCGTTTGACAGTAATTAACACGGCGGTTGGGCCATCCACACAACCCGTCACCGGCAATTTGTTCTTTTCCTGAAAACGGCTCACGGCAGCAGCGACTACAGCGTCATATTTGCCATCTTGCGGCTTTGTTCCCTCCCACGCCCCCTGGCTTTCCAAGAAGGTGCACAAGGCTGGAAGTGCGGTGGTTTCTGTTCCAATGGTCAGTCCCATGAAGCGGTCCGGGTCATGGAAAATCACTTGAATGCTGTGGCAGCAATTTTCCAAATCGGCCAGGGGAATTTTTTTCAGCAGCCCTTGACGGGGATCACCCACCATGGCCGTTTCACCCTGTGTTCCCAGCAAGGCGACCGTCGGAGGAAGTTGCAGTCCCGGAGCATCAACCGACAAGACCAAGGGCAGGTCGAGGAAGAGTAAACTGCGCAACGGAGTGGTACTTTCAAAGCAGGCTAGTCCGACCTGCGGGGTTTGGAAAATGCGAGGAAGATTCAACTCCTGCACATCCTTTTTATCCAGCGGGCGGAAACGTTCCAAATCGAAGGCGTACCCCCAGCGACGCGCTAACGTCAGCATGGATGCGGTGTACGCAAGTTCCGGGTCTTGCACGCGTGCAACTTGGTTGTCATCCCAAGTCCAGTCCTGAACGGGTTGAGGCATCGGTGTGGGCGCTGGTGTCAGAGCGGGAACCGGGGTGGAAGCAAGCGCGATTCCTGTGATAGCCTTTTGCTTGGGAGTGGGCGTCGGTTTGGTCGGCTTTTTCGCCACAGTCTCAGGCGTGGGCTTCGTTACCGTTGCGTCCGCAAGTTGTACTACGGGCGCTGAAGCATTTTCTGCAGGGGCCTTATGCCAATGCGCGCCGATCCAGACGCAAAATGCTAACAGAAAAATGAATGCAGAAACCATTGTACCAACCTGCCACTTGGAATCAAAATCCAGCGCAGGCAACCAGTTTTTTTTGTGCGGATCGGATAGCAGTTCCAATTCTTTTTCTGCCATTGCCATCATG
Source organism: Candidatus Sumerlaeota bacterium (assembly GCA_003501375.1). Lineage (GTDB taxonomy): Bacteria > Sumerlaeota > Sumerlaeia > UBA8349 > UBA8349 > UBA8349. Next base: position 12,262 of record DNPO01000456.1, read on the forward strand.
CGCGCATCAATTTCCAGCCGTCCAGCCACGTATGCCGCGAGCAACGCTCGGTCGCACATCAGATTGATCTTGCGCGGGATGCCATGCGAAAAATGGTAAAGTCGGTTTTGCGCGGCTGGCGTCAGCGAAATATTGATTTTTGCTCCGGCCACACTCAACCGGTGCCGGACGTAATGATATAGTTCGTCCTTGTTCAACGGCCCTATATGCGCACGCACCATGATGCGCTGGCTGAGTTGTTCCATCTCCGGTTGTTGCAATTTGGCAGCGAGTTCCGGCTGGCCAATCAGAATAATCTGGATCAGTTTGCACTGCTCGGTTTCCAAATTGCTCAGCATGCGGATTTGTTCCAAAACCGGAATGCTCAAGTTCTGTGCTTCGTCCACAATCAGGATGGTGGTTTTGCCCTTGCCGTTTTCACGCAACAAAAATTCGTTGAGCGAGTCGATCAGCGCTTTTTTTGATTCCGTCTGATAATTCAAACCGAGTTCGTGATTGACGCTCTGGAGCAGTTCTAAATCGCTGAGGAAGGAGTTTACCACCAACGCGATGTTAGTGGTTTCTGGGTTGAGTTCATGCAAAAAGGCACGGCTCAGGGTGGTTTTACCTGATCCGATGTCACCCGTGAGGGCGATGAAACCCTTGCTTTCCTTGATGCCGTACACCAACGCCGCCAACGCTTCGCGGTGTCTGCGGCTCATGTAGAGAAAGCGCGGATCGGGCGTGAGGTTGAAGGGGGCTTCTTTAAGTCCGAAGAAATCCAAATACATGGTGCGGCTGCCTCGGCAAATGAGATTTGCGCCTGTGCCAACAACCACAGGCGGTCTTGCATTTTTTTACCACTTAGTATAGCATAAGACAAGATGAAATGCGCTTGCGCTATTGGATGGCTGCTAAAGCAAACCACATTTCACCACAAAAAAAGGCCTTGGCATGGCAAAAGGCGCGAGAGTCATGATTTGCTGTTTTTCTTTGCGTTGCAATCATCTGGTTTGTTGAAAGGATTTTCCCGTGGCTCACGAAAATTTCCGTATCCGCATCCGCAAGGACGGTGCCATCCAATTGCTCTCGCGTGACATTGGCGAGGAGCGCCTGCGCGAATTGCGCGAGATGATTGAGGATAGTTTAGGCCCGATAAGGGATGTTCAAATCATCACCGACAGCGACGACTTGCCCCCCGCAAACGTGACGCGGTTGGATGAGGAAAAGACGGAAGAAATACAGCACAGGAAAATTTGAGCGGAATGCACCAAACAAACTAAATCGCAATTACGCCCACGCCTGCTTCCGTGGCTATTTTCAGCGCTTCTTCTTGATCGAAAAACAAAGCATGTCCGGCCATCATGGCCAAGACGCCGCCGCCTGAATCGCGAATGGATTTGATGGTGCCTGGGCCAACCACCGGGTAATCAAACCGTTTGTCCTGCTTGGGCTTGCTGACCTTGACTACCACGACGCTGCCGTTGGCAATGCGTCCGCCGCGCGCAATCGCTTCGTCGGTGCCTTCCAAACTTTCCACGGCCACCACGGCCAAATCCTTT
>DNPO01000108.1:0-1974 GCA_003501375.1 Candidatus Sumerlaeota bacterium
CAAAATTTATTTTGGACAAGAGTGTAAAACTATCTATATTCTAACACGATGAAAATCTCATGACGACTTCCTCTAGTAACCGCTAATACACATCCAACTGAGGTTTTTCTCTCTTGTGGTTTTGTACGCGTTCACTTTTCATTCATAATCCCGAATCACCAGTTTCCCAATGCCATACACCACCAGCGCCACCGGCAGCAATATCAGCGCCGCGGATATTTTCCCATCATTGATTAGCAAATTGAGCAACACGAAAACCGACGCCCCATACGTAAATACCAGTCCCTGCACATTCACGTTATTGGAAAGCATTGGCCTGGCGAGTGAACCAATCCAGACCAGAACGCCAAGAAAAATCAGTCCAAGCATGGAAAAGCCGCAGGCGCAAATGGAACCCAGCGTTGCAGCAACAAGCCCGCCCGTGAACCAGAGCGACTGGAAAAGGATGCGCGAAGTAATCGCGGATTGGTAAAGCAAGTACGCTCCGCTCAGGACAAGAAATATCCCCAGCCAGAGTCCTCCACGAAAAAGTTCGGCAGAGCCAACGGCACGCGTTGACGATGCGTCCCCTCAGCCACCGCAGGCGGGATTGACCCACAGCAAGAACAAAAGCGCGAGGGGGATAAACGGTAAAAATCGTTTCATGAGCGTCTCCTTTTGTTATTCGGTCACACCGTCCATCTCAACCATACGCCCCAAAGCCAAAGAACCAATGTTTCTTGGCAAAGCGGTAGTACCAACTTTTTTCCGGGATTTCCTCGCCGGGAATATCATGACTGGCGCAGGGGGTGAAGGAATCCAACTCCTCAAATACCGTTCCGCGTCCGCTGCTGTCAATCGCCCCCTGCTCCCGCGCAAACTTCGCCAACCACTGCGGGTCTTCCATGATAATGCACCCGCGCGTGCGCTGGGCGGTGGCAGAACGAAACGCTTGGATAAACTCCGACTGCTGAAACTTTTCTGCAAGGCCCGTTCCGTCGCCAATGTTTTCCCGTGCGAACTGCAACACCGGGCACAGTTCAATCGCACCGTTGGGCGCAATGTGGTGCGCAATGCCGGACACCGCCGGGCACAAGGCGCGTCCTGCGTCGTCCCAGTACGCATCCACCAACATCAGCGGCGCCTTGGGACGCTGCTCCACCATGAAGCGGCGCAGTTGCAAAATCTGCTCCTTGCTGAGCGCGCGCTCGGGCGAGGGATGCGGCCCCACCGGACGGTAAATGTAGTACCATAGATAGTGCGCCCCGCGTTTTGCAATCTCGGCGACAAACTTTTCTGACACCAGATCGTCGATGCTGTTACGCGTCACACTCGTGGCAACGCCCGTGAACAGTTTGTTCTCGTGGCAGTACCGCAACGCATCCAACGCCGCGCCATACACACCGCTTCCCCCGCGTCGCGCATCGCTTTCCGTTTCCAGTCCCTCGATGCTGATGAGCGGCGTTACGTTGCCCAACCGTCGCAACCGCTGCGCAACCGCTGCATCCAGCATCAGGCCGTTGGTGAAAAGAATAAAGTAGCAGTTCGGATGCCGCTCGAACAAATCGAACAGCCCTTTGTGCAAAAGTGGCTCGCCGCCCAGAATGCCAAAGAACGCGTTACCCTTTTCCTTGCAGGTGGTAATTACTTTTTCCAGCGTTTCAAGCGAAAGTTCCGCAGGTGGATTCGATGGCGTGACCCAGCAGCCCTGACACGATAGATTGCACTGGTTTGTGATCGAAAAAAACAGGAAGGCAGGAAAATACTCGCCGCGCTTCAATCGCTGATTAAAACGATCCACCGCACGCATGCCGCCCCAGCCACACCGGGTGGCCAGCGTCCAGAGCAATCGTGGATCGACTTCGCGCAGCACACGCCAAGCAAAACGTGTCATCATCGTCCGACATCTCCCTTGCACCCAAACATTCAAATATAGGAGAGTTTCTTAAGTAAGAGACTCCCCTTCTTTAGGAGTGCGGCAGCATGATGCCGCTT
>DNPO01000108.1:2240-5025 GCA_003501375.1 Candidatus Sumerlaeota bacterium
GTTGCGCGACATGTCGCGCGGGGTTTTCTTTTGCTCCCCTGCCGTTTTTGTTCGAGGAAACAGCCAGCCCACACAAACCAACAGCGCACGACATGTCGTGCAACGGCAAAGCGGTGTCATGCCACCGCACTCCAAAGGGCCATTCCACTGAACCATTATCTCCCATCCCCCGGAACACGCGCTACATTTTTCACATGAAATTTATCTTGCGGCGGCAGCGGGTTAAGAGAATAATTTGGTTCATGAAGATGTCTGCACAAAGGCCAACCCTCCGCACTCTCTGGTGGAAAACTCCCCGTCCCGTCCGGTACGCTGCCGGATTCTGTATTCTGACCATCCCTTTGATCTGGAGCGGCTGGGCCGTGGCCACCGCTCAGTGGCGTACGGCGGTGGAAAACCAACTGGAACAAGAAAACAACGCTTTTGTCAAACAGGCTGAAATTGCGCTCGACATTGCCATTAAGGCCCGGTTGAAGGCCACTACCGAGGCCGGACGCAGCCTGCTTTCCGTTTATCAGGAAAAAGTAACCCGCAAGGATATGTCCGAAGCATCCGCCCAACAAACCGCACGCACGCTGGTGGAATCCTGCAAGATCGGCAAAAACGGTAAACTCATTGCCCTGCCTGCCAGCACGCTGGCCAAGCAATATCCCCAGATCAAACGCCAACTCATGCGCCTGGCGGAAGACGAACCCGCATCAAATTCCCCTGCGCTCAAACAAGGCTACGTGCCCTCGTTTGACATGAAAGACGGCACCGACGGGACGACCCGCCAAATGGCGCTGTATGCCATTTGCTTCAAAGAGTGGGAATGGACCGTTGCTGCATTCGCGCCCTACGACGAATTGATCGACATGGCGGAAGATGATTTCTTGGACAAGGATGTTCTCGCCGCGGCGGACCCCACCACCCCCTCTCGCCCGCTGCACTATCTGCTGGATGCGACGGGCAGCATTCTGACGCACCCCGCCTGGGGAAAAATGCCCTCCGATGGAAAAGACGCCAAAGGCTTTTCCTTCCTCGCTGCCATGGTTAAAAAGAAAAATGGTCAGACCGAATACGCCCTTCCCGCCGTGGGGAAAAGCGCCATCTCGTACAAAATGGCTGTTCACGCTGAGATACCCGGGCCGGGATGGATTGCCGTCTCAGAAGCAGATATGGGGCGTTTTCGACAAAAACGCAACGCATCTGCCGGACTCGCGTTTGGCCTCACCGTACTGGTTCTGGGATGTTCCCTCCCCACCGCACGCGCATTGCTCAACTGGCGTGCCAACCGCGTCCGGGAACGCCAGGAAGCCTGGGATTCCGCCGTCGCCAGCGCTGCCAAAACCGATGCAACGCGATTTCGCGCAGAAAAAGAACAACTCAAGCAGGAACTATTCACCGCTTCGAAAGACCGCGACCGCTACAAGGCGAAGAATCACGAACTTACCGATACGCTCGACAATATGCGCAAAGAGTCGGACGAAATCACCCATCTCAACAGCATGGTGGAGAAACTGCAAGCCTGTGATTCCGAAGAGGAAATGTGCAGCATCCTGAAACGCCAGGCAGCGTTACTCTTCCCCGAGGACAGCGGCGCATTTTACGAATACCACGAATCCCAACGCACGCTGGAACTGGTGCTGGAGTGGGGCGAACCCTCGCTCACCTTGCCACCGTTCTGCAAAGAATTCGTCCGGGAAGACTGCTGGGGACTGCGCCGCGGCAAGGCGCATGTGCATGAAGACCCACGTTCCGAAGAATCCTGCCGCCATTTGGCATCCGGCCCCTATGCCTCCATCTGCCACCCGATCACCGCGCATGGGGACGAACTGCTCGGGTTGTTATGCCTTCGCATCAACCACCCCATCCACGCCTCCGGCGGGCTGGACGCTTCCGACATTTTACATACCAAACAAGGCCGCGTCACCAACGTGGCTGAACAGTTTGGCATGGCGCTCTCCAACCTGAAACTCCGCGAGGCGCTCCGTACTCAATCCATCCGCGACCAACTTACCGGCTTGTACAACCGCCGCCACATGGAAGAGTCGTTCATGCGCGAGTTGCACCGCGCCCAACGGCAAAACCAACCGCTCGGCCTGATCATGTGCGACATTGACCATTTCAAAAAAATCAACGATACCTACGGACACGACAAAGGCGACGAAGTGTTGCGCGGCGCAGCAGCCGTGCTGCAAAAAAACATCCGGCAGGGCGACATTGCCTGCCGCTATGGCGGAGAAGAATTCCTCATCATCATGCCCGAGGCATCGCTCGAAATCACCGCCATGCGCGCGGAACAAATCCGCCAAAGCATCCGGCAAAAAACACTCCTACCACAGCAAGCCATCACGCTCTCGCTCGGCGTAGCCATGTACCCCAACGACGGCCAAAGCACGGATGAATTGCAAGCCGCCGCGGATGCCGCGCTCTACGAAGCCAAACGCACCGGACGCGACCGCGTGGTCATCTCCTCCGCCGGGGCTTAACCCCTCTTTAACCACGAAAAACCTATCGCAGCAAAGCCGCAACCAAACCAAAGCAACAATTTCTCTCGCAGCGACGCGGCGGACGCAGAGAACGGCAAAACCTTTCTTAACATGGATAAACAGGATGGACAGGATAAAGAAGTCAAATCCTGTTTATCCTGTCTATCCATGTTCTATTTGTTTTTTTGTTGTTCGCTGCGTGCGCCGCGGCGCTGCGAGAGAAATTTTCTTGCTCAAAAAACAAGGAAATGACGGATAGTAGTACGAACCACACGAAAACTGTTGTTGGTAGTTTTCGTGTGGTTCGTGTTTTT
>DNPO01000108.1:5277-6087 GCA_003501375.1 Candidatus Sumerlaeota bacterium
TTTCGTGTGGTTCGTGTTTTTCGTGGTTAAAAAGGTGCTGGGGGGGGCGGCACATGGGAAGAAAACCCATCTAAAAAGTTCCGCCCTTTCAAGACTTTGCTCTTGACAATACTGTGGACAAAAACATATATTGTGCCTCGTATCATCCTATGAGTGCCAGATGTTGGGGGTGTGCTCGCAAGGATATTTTGCAAAGGGGTGTTGTTTTCCGGTTTGGATCACCCGACGGAAATCCCACCCGGCAGGCTGTGCTCGGTCGTTTTCCCGTTGGTGGTTTCTCCCTCTCTCGTGCCTGTTGTCGCGCTGTTGTGTATGTACCTTCTGTGGTGGTTGGTGCCTTTCTCCTGTAGATGCGCTGAACGCCCGGATAGCATGTCGAACTGGATCGCTTGGGTGATCCTAGCGGTGGCTTGGGCTTCCTTACCTGAAGCCAAACGTGGTTAGGGCAGCAACCTGGCGTGGAAACGAACCCCTCCCGCCCTGTTTTCTCGCATGTGGCCTGCCTGGTAGTCCCTCCTTCAACCACGTTAGTTTCTTGCCCCAAGTCACCGCAAATATTGAACCCCTTTTAAACCGCTGATGCACCTAAAGCGACGGTTTTAAAGGGGTTTTGTTTTTTTCTGGAACAAAGCAAAAACCAGTTTTCACCACAGAGAATACAGAGAAATTCAAAAACCTGTTTTTTGCCATTCTCTGTGTTCTCTGTGCCTCTGTGGTGAAAACTGGTTTTGAAAAATAACAATCCCCATCTCATTGGCTTCACAAAGAATGGAGTTGCCCATGATTACTCTCCGTTCCACCTTCTTTTCC
>DNPO01000100.1 GCA_003501375.1 Candidatus Sumerlaeota bacterium
TGGGATCGCACACGATGTTCATTGCCGAGATTGTGGCGGTGCAGGTGACGCAAGACTTGGTGGAACGCAACGGACGGCTGGCTGTGGAAAAGGCTAATTTGGCGCTGTTCGCCCACGGGCATTATTACGGCATGGGCAAACACTTGGGGCACTTTGGCTTCTCGGTGCGGAAGAAAAAATAAGGGATTTTCTTTTAAAACCTTGCTGGTTGTGGCATAATCGCAGTTGTCGTGAAAGGAGTTCCGCCATGCGACAGATTCGTATCTGGGGAATTATTCTGGCGATGCTATTGACCATCGCCCTTCCAAAAACAGCGGAGTGTGGTTGAGGTGCGCCCCCGAGCGACCAGTTGGTCGCTGATGAGTTTGATAAATTGTGGGATGATTCTATCACCTCGCTCACTTTTGGGTATGCGGCGACGCTGGAGTCGTTGCAGAAGGACGCGCCCAAGGATGCGTTGGGTATTTTTCACACCCAATGCGTACCACCCGCTTTAAAAATCGCGGAGAAAATGGCGGGTGTGTACCCCAAACGGTTCTCGAAAATCGAGGACTGGTGCAGTTGGGCGAGCGATCTGAAAACGCAAACCGAGGAAGCGGAGAAGTTATTGACGCCGCTTCCGAAAAAGGACAGCAAGGAGTGGAAGGCTGCTGTGGCACAGGTGGAAAAAGTGCGCGGGGAATTCTGCGATTTGCATGAAAAGTCACAAACGCAAACGACGTCCGATTTCATCTATGCTCTGCGCGAGGAAATTCACAAGGACAAGATAAACGTAGAGGCGCTGCAAAAAATACGTAGTGCGTTGGAAACAGCGCACGGTTCCACGAAGGCCAAAGCAAACGCGGAGGAGTATGTGAACGCATTGGCGCGGTGGGATCGAATTGGGCAGCCTGTGTTAAAGTGGAAGGGAAACATTCCGCCCTCCACATTGTCGCGACTGCGCCAGACGACGGATGCGTTTTACGCAAAGTTTGGCGCTGATCTGGAATAACGGAAGCGCATAGGGCCTGGTGGTCCTCGCGGTCTTCAAAACCGTTGCGACGCCTCACGGCGTTGGGTGGGTTCGACTCCCATGCGTTTCCGCCAAAAACACAAGGACGAAAAGGACTGCAAGGACGAAAAGGACAAAAAAGCGGGCTGTTTTGCGGTTACCGCTTACCCGTTTTGTCCTTTGCGTCCTTGCCGTCCTTTTTGTCCTTTCTTATTAAAAGGAACGCTCATGGACCCGCGCAGCCACTTGCCCTCGGTGGACGAAGTTCTGCAACACCCTCTTTCTCAAATACTGATCACTGAATTTACCCGGCTCTTTACACTGGATGCCGTACGCTCTGCGCTGGCGGAGTTTCGCATCAAAGTAACCAACGCAACCGCGCCCAGCGTTGAAGAAATTGCGCTGCGGGCACGCACGTTGCTGAAAGCAGAATTTGTTCAGCGTCTGCGTCCGGTGGTCAATGCAACCGGGGTTGTTTTGCACACCAACCTTGGCCGTTCCGTATTGCCCCCCTCGGTCGCGCAAAAACTGGGGCAGATGGATCGTTGCTGTAATCTGCAAGTTGACCTGGAAACTGGCGAGCGCGGCAAACGCAACTACATGACTGAGAAACTGATCTGTCGCCTGACGGGCGCGGAAGCAGCGTTGCTCGTAACGAATAATGCCGCCGCGACCTTTTTGATTTTGAGTGCGCTCTGCGCGGGGAAAGAAGTGGTGATTTCGCGCGGACAACTGATCGAAATTGGCGGAGCGTTCCGTCTACCCGACTGTATCGCGCAAAGCGGCGCAACAATGGTCGAGGTCGGCACAACCAACAAGACGCATCTGCGCGATTATTCCGCCGCGTTGACCGAACGCACCGGCCTTCTCTTGCGATGTAACCCGAGTAATTATCGGATGACTGGTTTTACCAAGTCAGTCTCCATCGGCGAAATGGTCTCGCTGAAAAAAGAACGTCCCGATCTGACAGTGGTGGACGACCTTGGTTGCGGTGCGTTGATTGATCTGTCGCAATACGGTCTACCGAAGGAACCGACCGTGCAGGAAAGCATTGCGGCTGGCGCGGACCTCTGCTGTTTCAGTGGCGACAAACTGATTGGCGGCTCGCAGGCGGGAATCATTGTTGGACGTGCCGACCTCATCAAGAAATTAAAGAAGCACCCGTTGTCGCGCATGCTGCGCGTAGACAAACTTATTGATTTGTCTTTGGAGCATACGCTTCGTCTTTTTCTGGAACCGGAAAAGTTGGCCGAAACACACCCGACGTTTCGTATGCTGACCATACCAGCGGATGCGCTTAAAGAACAAGCCGAACGCCTGAAAGAGCAAATCGAAACAAGCGGTTCTGCTTTGCAACTTAGTGTTTGCCCCGGCGAGAGCGCCGTGGGTGGTGGTTCCTTGCCTGGTGTTGCAATTCCGACTTGGTTGTTATGTGTGCGGTCGTCCACGCAAAACGCCGATGCGCTCTGCAAGTCCTTGCGCCTGCACGAGCCACCGATTATCACGCGCATCGAAGATAACTCGGTTGTTTTTGACATGCGCACCCTGCTGCCTGGCGAAGACGCCATTGTGCGCGATGCGTTGAACGCCGTTTAATTCGCGGGGGCTGGGGACGGAGTTCCCAAGGTTTTGCTGTTAAAGGGGATATTATGGGAGTTGATTTGCAACGCCGCAAAGCGGTGATGGGCCGCTCGATTAAGTTGGGTAAATGTGTGTGCAACCCGCTGAAACCCTGCCCGTGCCCGGAATTTCGCGAGCACAACGTTTGCGCGTGCGCTGGCGAAAAAATGCCTCAGCCAACCGGCCCGGTTGCGTTGACGCGCCATGTGCGCAAGGCCGGTTGCGCCTCGAAAATCGGGCAGGCGAATTTGCTGAGAATTTTGGGCAATCTGCCGCCGGTGGACGACCCGAACGTACTGGTTGGTATGGCAGCGGGCGACGATGCGGGCGTGTATCGTCTGAGCGACGGTCGTTGCCTGGTGCAAACCGTGGATGTGTTCACCCCGTGTGTGGATGATGCGTATTTGTTTGGACAAATTGCGGCGGCGAATTCACTGAGCGATTGTTACGCGATGGGGGCAAAACCACTGACTGCCTTATCCGTTATGTGCTTTCCGATTGAGACGCTGGATGGTGAGCAAATGCGGCAGATGCTGCTGGGCGGAATGGACAAATTACGCGAGGCGGGGTGCGCCTTGCTCGGCGGGCACAGCGTGAACGACGAGGAAGTCAAGTGCGGGTTTGCAATAACCGGGTTATTGGAAAACGAAAGCGCGGTGGAACGCGGCAAGGCGCAGGCGGGCGATGCGCTGGTGCTGACTAAGCCGCTTGGGACGGGTGTGTTGTCATTCGCGGCGCAGATGGGGCGCTTGAGCGCGGGTTGGCAAAACGAAGTGGGTCGCAGCATGGCCACGCTCAACAAGGACGCGGCGGAACTGATGGTGCAGCATGGTGCGCATGCCTGCACGGACGTAACGGGCTTTGGCTTGGCGGGCCACCTGATCGAAATGGCGCGCGGCAGCGGTGTTTGCGCGGAGGTAACATTGGAGCGTTTGCCCGTGTTTGCGCCGGTTGCCGATTGTATTCAGCAGGGCGTTTTCGGTGGCGCGGTGGAAAAGAACATGGAGTACGCGATGGGCTGGGTGCATGGCTCCGAAAGCGATAATAATGTTATTTTATTTGATCCACAGACTTCCGGCGGGTTGTTGATTGCGTTGCCGCAAGAAAAATCTGAAGCACTGGTGAACGATTTGCACAAACGCGGGCATGATGCAACGGCCGTTATTGGCCGCGTGACAACGCCAAACGCGGAGCGTGCCGCAGGAACCTTGTGGGTTTGCGGCGATGCGTTGGAAAATTTAATTGGCGAATCAGCAGGCGGATTGCTTCCTGCTGCGCCAGAAAATAAGACAAAGACGGGAGAACAAAAAATGACAGAAAACGTATCGTGTTGCGCGGGCGGCAACGCGGAACCCGCAGCATCTTGTTGCAGTGGAACCGCTGCGCCAGACAGCGCCGCGCCAGCATTGTTCATGGATTTTATGAAGTCGGCAAACGCGCCGGGCGCATTGGATGCCAAAACGAAAAAGTTACTCGCGATTGCGCTCAGCGTGACGCAGAAGTGCGATCCGTGCTTGCGCGTTCACCTGAACGCTGCGGTAAAAATGGGCATCACGCGTGCGGAAATCGACGAAGCGGCCTGGATGGGCATCGCCTTCGGCGGTGCACCGTGCATGATGTTTTACCAAGCCATCAGCAAAGAAGTTTGGGAGTAAGTGTTTGTTTTTTCCGCCCTTTGATAAAACGAGGGGATGCCACAGAAAATAAATTGGTCATGGCATCTCCACATTTTCCTAATCGCGCCTTTTTCGAGAACAAGAATCCGATACCCCCCAAGCAGGCAAATACCCAAAACGACAAAAAACTGCGGCTTTAGGGTTGCGCGAAAAACCTGCGCAGGGTATGGTTTGAGGGACAATCCGAGCCGCTCGTCTGGGCTGCGCCTCGGCGCAATGCTGGCCTATCCTGTAATGAGAACCGTGGACTTACCCCCCATGAACCAATCAACGACTTTGTTGCTCCGTCTATCGCTTCTGGCGCTGCTGACTGCCGCCCCCCACCTTTCCGCACTGGCTGCAACGGACGATGTTCCAACATCGATTTCCCAAGCACGCGTTGCCGCACCGGATGATCCACTTCGCGTAGCCGAGGTGCGTTTTGAGGGGCTCAAGGAACTCAAATCTGAAGACCTGATTCGCCTGGTGGAAAGCCAACCCGGTACGCGCTTGGAGCGTACGGTGCTGAGCAGCGACTTGAAGCGGCTGGGCGAGCGCGTTCTGACCGCCGAGGTGTGGCGCGAGAAATCGCCGCAGGGATTGATTGTCACGTTTGTGGTGCAGGAAAACCCGACACTTTCCGAAATCCGTTTTGTAGGCAACTCTCAGCTAAAGACCAAGTCGCTTGAACCGCTGACGCGGGTGAAGGTGGGCGAA
>DNPO01000245.1 GCA_003501375.1 Candidatus Sumerlaeota bacterium
TAACAACGCTGGAACAATTCAACTATTGGAAGGACACCCCCAGTACCATCCATCACCAAGCCCTGAAAGAAGGGATTATGTATGAATCCGCCGCTTGAACGCCCCTTCGTTCTTTTACAAAAAGCCAAGGATGATTGTTATGTGCTGAACCGATTGTCCGGAGATGAACAAGCGCCTGCTTGGGCCGTTGGTTTTCATGCGCAGCAAGCGGTTGAAAAATCTCTCAAAGCCGTTTTGGATTTTCACGGAATCAACTTCCCTTTCACGCATGACATCAGCCGCTTGGATGAGATGTTAGAAAACGCAAACTTGCCGCATCCGCCTGATGCGCCTCAGTTGGAAATGTTGACTCCTTATGGAGTCAGTTTAAAATACGAATATGAACCTGTCGGAATTTCTTATGTCATAAACCGCTCGAAAATTACCCAATTAGCTCTCCAAACCGTCGCCTGGGCAGAATCCATCCTCACAGAAAAACACACTTAAAATGTCCGAACAACCAGTCCCCGATTACAAGTCCACCCTCACCATCACCACCACGGAATTTCCCCAAAAAGCCGGGTTGACCATCAGCGAACCCGCCCGCTTGGAACACTGGAAGGAAATCGGCCTGGAAAAACTGCTGACCGAAAAAGGTCGCAAACTGGGCAAAAAGTACGTGCTGCACGACGGCCCGCCCTATGCCAATGGCGACATCCATCTCGGTCACGCCCTCAACAAAACCCTCAAGGACATTGTTGTCCGCTACAAAACCATGCGCGGCTACCACGCGCACTACGTCCCCGGCTACGACTGCCACGGCTTGCCGATTGAGCAGAAGGTTATCGAAAAACTTGGACAAAGCGGTGAAAGAAGTGCCACCCCCCTTGAAATCCGCAAACTCTGCGCCGAATATGCGCAAAAATACATCGGTCTCCAAACCAGCCAGTTCCAACGTCTCGGCGTGGGCGGCGCTTGGGATACCCCCTACCTCACGCTGAACCCGCAGTACGAGGTTGGCATTCTGAAAGCCTTCCGCGCGATGGTCGAGCGCGGCTCAGTCGAGCGCGGCTTCAAGCCCGTCTACTGGGACACCCGTTTCCGCACAGCGCTGGCCGAGGCTGAAATCGAATACGAGGATCACACCTCTCCCTCGATCTACGTCCGCTTCCCCGTGCTGAACGCGGAAAAATGCGCTGCCATTGCTGACTACTCGAAGGAACCCGGCGACATCCGCATTGTCATCTGGACGACGACCCCCTGGACGCTTCCCGGCAACCTTGCGGTCTCCATCCATCCCAGTTACGATTACGTGCTCTTTAAAACCAGCGGCGAGATGATGATTTGCGCCGAGTACCTGCTCGAAGGCTTTGCCGCCGAAGCCGGTCTGGTTGAACCGCACATCCTTACCCGTTTCAAAGGTGCGGAACTCGAAGGTCTCGAATGTTCCCACCCGCTGCTGGACAAGGTTTCCCGCGTGATTCTGGGCGAGCACGTTACGCTGGAGCAGGGCACCGGTTGCGTCCACACCGCTCCCGGCCACGGCGTCGAGGACTTTATCGTTTGCAAAAAATATGACATCAAGACCGTTGTTCCTGTCGATGAAAAGGGCTGCTTCAACGAGGAATACCCCGAGATGCAGGGCGAGTTTGTCTGGAAGGCAAACCCGAAGGTTATCGAAAAACTGAAGGAAAAGGGCCTGCTCGTTTGGTCGGGCAAAATCCAGCACCAGTACGCCTACTCCTGGCGCAGCCATGAGCCAACCATCGTGCGTGCCACGCACCAGTGGTTCATGAAACTCGACCACGATGGAATCCGCGAAAAATGCCTTGATGCGATTGATAACAAAGTGCAATGGATTCCCACCTGGGGCCATGATCGCATCTATAACATGATGAAGAACCGTCCCGACTGGTGCCTCTCGCGTCAGCGCTCCTGGGGCGTACCGATCCCTGCTGTTTTCTCGGTCAAAGCCCAGCAGACCATCCTGTGTACCGAGATCATTGACAAGTTCATCGAACAGGTCGCCATCCACGGCACCGATTGCTGGTTCGACCTGCCCGTCAGTGCATTCATTCCCGAAGGCTTCAAGTGCCCCTACAGCGGTGGCACGGAATTCGAGAAGGAATTTGACATTCTCGATGTGTGGTTTGACTCCGGTTCCTCGCACATCTCCGTGCTGGAAAATGACCCCGACCTCGCCTCGCCTGCCGATCTTTACCTGGAAGGAAGCGACCAACATCGCGGTTGGTTTAACTCGTCGCTGGTCAACTCCATGGCTTCGCGTGATCGCGCGCCGTACAAGGCCGTGCTCACGCACGGTTTCGTGCTCGATGGCGAAGGGTACGCGATGAGCAAGTCGAAGGGCAACACGATTTCTCCGCTCACGATCATCAAGGACATGGGTGCCGACGTGCTTCGTATGTGGGTCATCAGCGAGGACTACCGCAACGACATTCGTGCCTCCGCCAACATCTTCAAGCAGATGATGGAAGCCTACCGACGCGTGCGCAACACCCTGCGCTTCCTGCTCGGCAACATCGGCGACTTCGATCCCGCCAAAAATACGGTTCCAGTTGAAAAGCGTCTCGAACTTGACCGCTGGGTACTCGCAAAACTCGGTGAACTCATCGACGGTGTTACGGAATCGTACGAAGTCTTTGAATTTAATCGCATCCATCACTTGGTCCAGAACTTCTGCGTGGTAACGCTTAGCGCGCAATACCTTGACATTCTTAAGGATCGCCTGTACTGTTCGGCTCCCGACGATCTGGTCCGTCGTTCCGCCCAGAGCAGCGTGTGGGACATCTTCTCCGTGCTCACTCGCCTCATCGCGCCGGTGATTCCTTTCACGGCGGATGAAGCCTGGGCCTACGGGCACCCGGCTCAACCCAGCGTTCACTTGGAAGACTTTCCCTCTGTGCCTGACTCTTGGCGCGATGAAGCATTGATCACCAAGTGGAATCAGTTCGTGCAAATTCGCGAGATGGTCATGCGTCCGATGGAAGAATTACGACGCGCCAAAAGCATTGGCAAAAACTTGGATGCCGCCGCTATTTTGCGCCCGAATAATAAGGCGTTGTCCGACCTCCTCATCGCCAATCAAGAGGTCTTAAAAGAGTTCTTCATCGTTTCCACCCTGAAGATAGAGACTTCCGCTGCGGAAGCCTCCGCTGCTCAATCGCTTGAGCAGCAACTGGAAGTACAAGTCCTCAAGGCCTCTGGCGAGAAATGCCCCCGCTGCTGGACGTACAGCGAAAACCAGAGCGCCGATCCGCAGCACCCATCCCTTTGCGCCCGTTGCGCCGACGTAGTGAGGAGGTTGAACCAATCATGACGAGCACCAAGAAAACCGCCGCCAAAAAACCAGCCCCCAAGGCCGCCCCAAAAGCAGTGAAAAAGGCAGCCGCGAAGAAACCCGCCCCCGTGAAAAAGGCTGTGGTTGCGCCCAAGGCAAAACTGGCGAAAAAAGTCCCTGTGGCAAAAAAATCCGTGGCAAAAGCCCCAGTGAAAAAGGTCGTTGCAACCAAAGAAGTTTCTAAAAAAGTGGTTGCAGCCAAACCCACTGCCAAAAAAGTGGTGGTTAAAAAAGCCACCGCCAAACCCGTGGTGAAAAAAGCAGTGGCAGCAAAACCCATTGTTAAAAAAACAGTGGTAAAACCCGTAGTCAAGACGATCGTTGCGACCAAAGCCCCGGTGAAAAAAGCCGTGGCAAAAAAAACAGTCGTGGTAGCGAAACCCGCTCCTGCCAAAGCAGTGGAGAAAGCCGCTCCGGTAGTAAAAAAATCCGCCGCTAAACCTGCCACGCCGATTCAGGAGGAGACCTACGTTCCCGGTGAGCGACGCGCATCCGGTTACTACAACGGAATTCAGGTTTGCGCCGCGCCTAAGGTATTCCCAGATCAAAGCCCGTACTCCGAGAAGGAAATGGCGCAGTTGCTCAAACTCCTGACAGGAGAACGCGCGCGCCTGCGCGAAGTTTTGCAAGACCTGGAAAAAATCACCTTCAACAATGGTGAGGAATCTTCCGGGCAGACGCCAGGCTATTCCATCCACTTGGCTGAAGATGCCACCAACAACATCGACGTGGAAACCGCGCTGCTTCTCCGCCGCGACGAAGAATATGCCATGACCCAGGTCGAAGCTGCCATCGAACGCATCGAAAGCGGCCTGTATGGCGTTTGCCTCGCTTGTGCCGCCAAAATCGGAATCCAACGCCTGAAAGTAGTGCCGGAAACGCACCTGTGCATGGAATGCAAACGAGTCTACGACAAAAAATGCGCAAATCGATAGGGTTCTTCGTCATTGCAATGGTTGTCTTTGCGCTTGACCAGATCACCAAGCACTGGGTACTGAACAACATCACCGTGCAACCGGGAGCGGGATTGTATTTGGAGGGAGATTATCTCCGTCCCATCATCCCACATCTGCTGGGGTTCATCCATACCCGCAACGACGGAGCGGCGTTCTCGCTGTTCAACACTTACCCCGTTGTTCTCACGGCTGTGGCTGGTGTACTCGCACTGGGGGTTCTTGCATGGGCGATCTTCTCCCCGGAAAACACCCGCCTCACCCGCATCGCACTCGGCCTGATCTTCGGCGGAGCGGTCGGCAACATTGCCGACCGCTTCTTGCATGATTTTCAAGTGGTGGACTTCATCCTGGTGCTGATCACTGTAAATGGACGCTACTGGCCCACTTTCAACGTAGCGGATATCGCCATCTGCGTGGGCATTGGCCTGTTCCTGATTGCTGCTTATTGGGCAATCCCCAAACCAGAACCACCGATTGAAGAAACGCCGCCCGCAGAATCAGAATAAAAAAACCGCCTTGGAGCCATGCTCCAAGGCGGTTTTTCTTTGTGATAATTATTGTTGAACCGTTATCGAATTTGCGGATAGGAAACGCTGCCTTTCTGTCGTCCTTCTCCCACTGGGCGCAGAATATCCCAATCCGGATTGTTTGGCGCAATGGCCCATCCCATTTTGTTGTAGGAGATAACATGTTCGGGCGTATTATTGACGGCAGCAACGTCAAAAACAAATTTGGCATCATATCCGCCGTCGGTCACCTGTATCAATTGCACCACGGAACCGTACTCTACGCAGTAAAATCTGCCAACTTCCATGATTCGCTGCCGCTCACGAATGTAGGTCAGCGGATCGCCCCCCGGCCCGTCTTCCGTGTAATGACTAACGATCCAACGAATTCCCAGCGCTGAAGAAGCCACTGTGGCGGAAAGAAAGAAGATAACGAACAGGATGCCTTTCATAGCTCAACCCCCGTTGCGCGCCATCGTTTTGAATTTCTTTTGATCTTACTGCCATTATCGTCAAAATCACTTTCAAAATCCAGCGATACATACAAAAATCCCACAAAAAAATAAAGTCTGGAGTTTTGCCACAGCAGGCCTGCACTTGACGGTTCTTTCGACTTGCTACCGCCCCTCTGGTTAAATGTGTTCGCCCTTTGTTTCCTAGTTACATGGGCTGAAAAAAATACTTTAAAAAAATAAGAGACGGGATACGCATGGCGTATCCCGTCTCTTTTTTTACTTTGGAACTTTACGTTTGCAAATTATCGCAAATCGGCTTCAAAGTCCTCGGACTTGCCACCGCGATCGACTCCACCGCGGTCAACAGATTCCTTGGGGGCGTCGTGACTGCTGGGCGCGGAAGAAGAATGGCTGCTGCTGGGACGTGTTCCACGATCATGTGCTCCACGATCCCGGTCATGTCCACCGCTACTACGGGGGCCACGATCTCCACGATCATGTCCGCCGCTGCGAGGGCCACGATCATGGCGGTCATGCGAAGGACGCTCCGGGCGTTCGCCAGCCGGACGGGGCTTGTAGCCCTCGGGGGCAACAAAACCAGGCTCATCTTCCAGCGCGGCGCGACGGCTGAGACGCACTTTGCCGGACGGGTCGATGTCGATAACCTTGACCTTCATCATGTCGCCTTCGCGGCAGATGTCGGTGACTTTATCCACGCGGCTGAAGTCGAGTTCGCTGACGTGGCACATGCCGTCCTTCTTGGGCAGGATTTCCACAAAGCAACCGAAGTCGGTGATGCGGACAACCTTACCGGTGTAGACTTTGCCAATTTCCGCGTTCGCAGTCAGCGCCAGAACCATACCACGCGCCGCCTTCATCGCTTCGCCATCGCTGGTGCTGATGAAGACCGAGCCGTCGTCCTGCACGTCAATGATCGCGCCCGTGGTCTCGATGATGCCACGAATATGCTTACCGGAGGGTCCGATCAGGTCACCGATCTTCTCAACGGGAATCTTCATGATTTCGATGCGGGGAGCCAACAGAGACAACTCTTCACGCGGTGCGGCAAGGCCCTCGGCCATTTTGCCCAGAATGTGGAAGCGGCCAAGACGTGCCTGAGCCAACGCGGAGCGCAGGGTCTCAAACGAAAGGCCTTCCTCAA
>DNPO01000147.1:0-2150 GCA_003501375.1 Candidatus Sumerlaeota bacterium
TCGCAAACCATCGACCGCATCATCGACGTTTTTCCCGCGCACCAGCAGGAGCAGGTGCGCATCCAACTCGCGCAGTGCATCCAGGCGATCATGAGCCAGCAGTTGCTGCCAATGACGGGCGACACTGGCCGCGTGCTGGCCACGGAAGTGCTGATCGCCACGCCCGCTGTGCGCCAGATCATCCGCACCAAAAAAACAGAACAGATCATGACCGTGCTGCAAACCTCTACCGAGGGCGGTATGATGAGCATGGACAAGTCGCTCAAGATACTTTATCAGCAGGGCATGATTTCATATAATGAAGCCATCGCCAAATGTAAATTCCCCGAAAACTTCGGAAGAATTTAACCCCCAGATTGATAACCATTTCGCGCTTCGGGGGCGCAAGATGCTCTACTCTCTTGTTTATAAGTAAAGCAAACGGATTAATAAAGCGTCCTGTCCCCGAAACCTGCGAAACCCATTGCTCCCTTTTTTTTAGACAGGGGGGGTATCTTGTTATGTTTTAGCCTGCTTTAGCAGGCTCTTGTTTGCCCCCGCCTTCAGGCGGAGGGAACACAGACTACCTAATTTTTTTAGCCGGCTTCAGCCGGGCTTGTCAAA
Organism: Candidatus Sumerlaeota bacterium; assembly: GCA_003501375.1. Classification (GTDB taxonomy): domain Bacteria; phylum Sumerlaeota; class Sumerlaeia; order UBA8349; family UBA8349; genus UBA8349. The sequence goes on from DNPO01000147.1 coordinate 604, forward strand.
TGCTTTAGCACGAAATCACTGGCATTTGTGAGCAACGCGTATTAGTAAAGCACGCTAAAGCGCGCTGCTTCGTTATTTATAAGCTCTTCCCCTCCGGCTGAAGCCGGGGGCAAACAAGAGCCTGCTAAAGCAGGCTAAACCCAATTTGCAAATGCCGAGTTGTCCTCGCACAATCCAACCGTTGTGGAAATTTCTCTTGCCGCCTCATGCCGCTTGTCTTATGCTGGGGGTACAAGGGAGCGAAGAGCCAAATGGCCATTCAGAAAAAAGTCTTTGAACGTGTTCTGAACATGGCGCAGATGCACAACATCGGCGTTTTGCATCGCTCGCCTGACATGCTGTGGACGTGCAAATGGAATGAGGGCGGTGCTGAATCCAGCATTTGTTACCAAATCCAGAAAAACGCCGAGGATAAGTCGGCGGCCATGCGGCTGCGCTATCGCGTGCTCGGACTGCACACGAACGAGCCCGACCTCATGGATTATACCGTTCCCATCAAGGTTTCGCTCAGTTACAAACGCAAAATTTGGTACTGGTTCGTTTGCCCACTCATCATTAACGGTAAGCCGTGCGCCAAGCGCGTACGCAACCTCTATTTCCTCCCCTCCAGCAATTACTTCGGATGCAAGAGTTGCCGCGATCTGATGATCCGTTCTCTGCCGCCTGCCGAACAGTTTTTATTCCGTCAGACGCAGTTTTTGAATTTGGAAGAGCAGCGGCGGCAAGCGCCTCACGTCAACCCGGAGTTGCAGATGGGGTGGCGGCCCGCTGGATCGCGCGAACTGTGCCAAAGTTGCGGCTGTCTCAGCGAGGGCGAGTTCTGCTGCCACTGCGGTGCGACGCTTGACCAGCGCAAAAGCGAGACGTTTTACGATTTGTTGGGTATTCGACCCAACACGCCGGAAGAGGAAATTCAGGCGGCGTTCAAAAATCGCATCAAGGAATACCACCCGGATCGCGTTGCGCATCTGGGCAAAAAATTGCAGATGCTCGCCGAGCGGGAAATCAAGCAGATCAACATAGCGTATGATGTGTTGAAAGACCCCGATCGGCGCATAGCGTATTTGCGCGAAATCGAATCCAGAGAGATAAGAAGTTGAGCAACAGGCATTAGGCACGAGGCAATAGGCATTTAATTTTATCGGTTGTCCCCGCCGTCCGTTTTTTGTCCACTTCGTCCATTCTTATGTCCACTTTATCCACCCCCAACACCATTGCTAGTTTTCTCGGCCTTGCCATCGGCAGCGCGCTGGGCGCGCCCGTTTACGGTTTTAAAGAGGGCCACATCCGCCAACTCTTAGAAGGCGAAGTAACCGGTTACGTCGACCCGGTCACCGCCTTCCCGGACAAACCGAACAAGTGGCGCAGTCGCGCCTTGTATGCGGGGGCGGCGCAGCAGGCGTTGGCAATTGCCGATGTGCTTGCTATTTACGGCGAGGCCGATGTTGCTGCGCTGGCTGATTTGTACGTGCGCCTTGCCACCGCCCCCCTGCGCGATACAACGTCATCGGTGGGCGCACTTCGCATGCCCGGGCATTTTTTCCGCA
>DNPO01000147.1:2433-2596 GCA_003501375.1 Candidatus Sumerlaeota bacterium
ATGCGCGAGCATTCTGACGAGAAAAATTTTGATTTCCGCCAATGCGGACAAATCGCATCGGGCAGTGGCGCTGCGGCACGAATCGCTCCGGTGGGATTGTTTTACGCAGATGATCCCGAAACAATGGCGCGTGCAACGATTGATTTTTCGCTGATGACGCATC
>DNPO01000056.1:0-3366 GCA_003501375.1 Candidatus Sumerlaeota bacterium
AAGTACGGTCAGCACGCGCGTTGCGACGGTAGGAGCCCATTCATTGCCAAAGAACCCACCGAGGAAAACGTGTGTCTCCGCGATAAACCCGGCCAAACCCGGCAGTCCAAGACTCGCCAGACCGGCAATGTAAAAGCACGTCGCCAGCCACGGCATGACTTTACCCAGACCGCCCATTTGCGGAATAATACGTGTGTGCGTGCGGCCATATACCATGCCGATCAGCCCGAAGAACAAACCGGTCATGATGCCGTGGCTGAACATTTGCAGCACCGCGCCTTTGAAACCCATCAGGTTCAGCGATGCCACGCCGAAGAGCACGAAACCGCAGTGGCTCACGGACGAGTACGCGGTGAAAAATTTCAGGTCTTTCTGCATAATCGCGCCGAACGCACCGTACAAAATGTTGATGGTGGTCAGACCCATGAAGAACAAGCCCCACATCTGCGCGCCCTCGGGCAGCAGATACACGCCGATGCGCAACGCGCCATAACCGCCCAGTTTCATCAACACGCCCGCGTGCAGCATGGACACGGCCGTCGGCGCGGAACTATGTCCGTCCGGTGACCAGGTATGGAAGGGGTAAAGCGCGCCAATCACACCGAACCCGATAAAAATCGCCGGGAATGCCCAGCGTTGAAATTCACGCGGGAATTGGCATTCCGCTAATTGGATCAGGTCAAACGTGCCCATCCCCGACACGTGATGCAGTCCCAGAAATCCTACCAGCACCAGCGCGCTACCCGCCATCAGCATCAGCGTTAGTTTCATGGCCGAATATTCTTTCGGCCCCGTTCCCCACACGCCGATCAGCAGGTACATCGGGATCACGGCCAGTTCGTAGAACATGAAGAACAGAAACAGATCGAAACTCAGGAACACGCCAAACACGCCTGTAACCAGAATCAGAAGCCAGGCGAAAAATTCCTTGGCGCGATGCTCCACGCGCCAACTCGCCAGCACGCCGGTAAAAATAATGATGGCGGTCAGGACGACCATGCAAATGGAAATGCCATCCACGCCCACCAGATACTGAATACCGAGCGACTCGAACCACGGGAAACGCTCGACCAGGTACAACTTGGTCAGCATCGCGTCTTTGATTGATGCCGCATCCGCCGCAGCCAGTTGCACATAGCGCGAGACGAGAACCGCCGTCAAAATCAGTTCAATGCCGCAACCAATGGCGGAAATCCAGCGGAACATTTTCCAATGTCGCTGCGGCGTGAGCATCACGCCCAGCGCGGTGAGAAACGGAACGAGTATTATCCAACTTACCAAGCCCATGCGACTACCCTTTCAAAAAACATAAGTCCTATAAGACTTATAAGGCGTATAAGCCTCATAAGTTTTTACTTGGCCCACAACGCCAGCAACACCACCAGCGCGCCAAACACAAAGCACGCGCCATACGTCTGCACCTGGCCCGTTTGCGTTTCGCGCAGTCCCAGCCCCATCATCCGCGTCAGCCACCCGCTGAAGTTCACGGCACCATCCACGATATGTCGGTCAAACCACGCAACCGGACGCGCCACATAATTGAAGATAATGCGATGTGTAACGAACAAATAAACCTCGTCGATGTAGAATTTTTTCTTCACCACGCGATGCACCACGCCAAACAAATCCGCCGCTTTGGCCGCGCGGGAATCCTGCCCCAAATAGAAAAATGCGGCGAATCCGATGCCCAGCAAAGCAACCACCGTTGCTGGCCCGGCGATTTCCCAGCGAATACCGCCGTGTTCCTCCGCCGCCTCGCCAATCTTCACCAGTTCACCGACCGGAATCCAACCCGCGCAAATGCTCAACACTGCCAGAATCACCAGTGGAATCCACATCACCATCGGGGCCTCATGCGCGTGTTCCGCGCCGTGCGCGCGGGGCTTGCCCCAAAACGTAACGAAGTAAATGCGGAACATGTAAAACGCGGTCAGACCCGCAACAAAGAGCGCCACGCCGAACAAAACAGGATGGTTGTTATCCAGCGCCGCACCTAGAATTTCGTCCTTCGAGAAAAACCCCGCCAGCGGCCAGATGCCCGCAATCGCTAACGTCGCGATCAGGAAGGTTGCATGCGTGATCGGCATTTTTTTCGCCAACCCGCCCATGTCCCAAATCTCGTTGCTATGCACCGCGTGAATCACCGAACCCGCGCCCAGGAAGAGCAGCGCTTTGAAAAATGCGTGCGTAAACAGGTGGAACATGCCCGCCGTGTAACCTAGCGGCGACGCCATCGTCGCCACGCCGAGCGCTAACATCATGTAGCCCAGTTGGCTCAGGGTTGAGAATGCGAGCACGCGCTTGATATCATCCTGCGTGATGCCGATGACCGCCGCAAACAAACTGGTAAAGCCACCAACGCAGGCGACCACCAGCAACGCCGTACCGCTCGCGGCAAACGCTGGGAACAGTCGCGCCACCAGGTAAACACCCGCCACCACCATCGTTGCCGCATGGATCAACGCCGACACCGGCGTTGGGCCTTCCATCGCGTCCGGCAACCAAATGTGCAACGGAAACATGGCGCTCTTGCCCGCCGCGCCCATGAACACCAGCAGCATTGCGAGCGTCAACAGGCTCATGCCTGCGAGTCCGGCCAGTGGAACCATCTGATCCAAAAATTCCGGGCTGGTCAGATACAAAAAATCAAACGGCGAAGTCGCGCCGGTTTCCAGCGCGCCCGGTGTATTATCACTAAAAAACAGGAAGCCATTGAAGCCCAGAATCAGCACGCCAATGAGGAAGCCCAAGTCGGCAAAACGCGTGACAATGAACGCTTTTTTACACGCAGCCACAGCCGATGGTTTGTCGTAATAATAACCAATAAGGAGAAAACTGCTCACGCCCACCAGTTCCCAGAAAACGTACATTTGCACAATGTTTGGCGCAACGACCAGCCCCAGCATGCTGAACGTGAAGAGGTTCAGGTAGGTGAAAAAACGTCCGTAACCATATTCGCCATGCATATAGCCGATGCTGTACAAGTGTACCAACGCGCTCACCGTCGTTACCACCACCATGAGCAGCACGGAGATCGGGTCGATCAAAACACCCACATTGACCGACAAACCCGGCTGATAACGCAACCACTCGAACGCCCACGGCACAATCGCCTTGCGCGCTTCGTCCGCAGGAAAGGGGAGGTGAATGTAATCCCAGCCGATTTTATAGGCAAAAAACGCCGCGATAAAAACCGCCAGCGTAGCGAGCAACCCCGCCGCTTTCTTGGAAATCGGGCGCACCAGCAAGCCCACGATGACAAACGAAATAAACGGGAGCGCGGGAACCAGCCAGGCGTTTTTCAGTGCAAAACTCAAGTCCATCTTGTATCCCTCATTCGTAATTCGTAATTCCTAATTCGTCATT
>DNPO01000056.1:3684-4015 GCA_003501375.1 Candidatus Sumerlaeota bacterium
GCCACAAAAATCGCCATGCCCACCACGGCTTCCGCCGCAGCCACCGCAATCACAAACAACGCCATCACGTGCCCATCCACGCGCCCTTCTCCGCCATTGAAGCGATTAAAAATCACAAAGTTCAACGCCGCCGAATTCAGCATGATCTCCACCGACATCAGCACGCCCACCGCATTTTTCCGCGTGAGCAAGCCGTACAGTCCAATCGCAAACAACGCGGTGGACAGCGCCAGCCAGTGGATCAAATGCGGCTGGAAGGTATTAATAAGCGCACAAACCTTTTCCATGATTCTCTATTCCCTGTTTTTCATTCCTCATTCGTAATTCCTAA
>DNPO01000056.1:4357-4617 GCA_003501375.1 Candidatus Sumerlaeota bacterium
GGCTGATCCATCGGAGGCAACTTCCGCGCGATCACAATGCCGCCAATCAACGCCGCCAGCAGCACGAGCGAAATCACTTCAAACGGCAACACGTACCCCTCGCCGCTGAAATCTAACAACGCCAAGCCAATCGCATGCGTATCGTTCTGCACCGCTTCGGGCAACGCGTTGCAACATTGGTTCAGCGGTGATTTGACCAATGCAACCAATGTCAGCGCAAAGAATCCAACCGATGCGACCGCGCCCAACAAACGCCGCCA
>DNPO01000370.1:0-1496 GCA_003501375.1 Candidatus Sumerlaeota bacterium
GGCTGCTCATGGATTTCCTTGAGCATGAAATGATCATAGCCACCTTTTTCAATGGCATCGATTTCCCACGTAATTTTGTCCACTTCGCGCACGGTGGTAACATCGCTGAAGGTCATCGTGCGGTAACCAGTCGGGGTCAGTTCGGCCATTTCGCCATCGCGCAGATGGATAACCTGGCGAGTTGCGTGAACGAAGGCGGAAATATCAGAAGCGACGTAGTACTCTTCCTCGCCAATGCCGATAACCACAGGACTGCCACGTCGGGCGGTGATCAAGCGGTACGGATCATCCTTGCTCAAGATGAGCAAACCAAACGTACCTTCCAAGTGCTCAAGCGCCTTCTGAACAGCGGTCATCAGGTGGTCGCCATTGTCCAGAAATTCTGCGATCAAGTGTGGGATAATTTCCGTATCTGTCTGACTAACAAAAACATGCCCCTTCTGAATGAGTAACTCGCGCAGCGCAGCGTAGTTTTCAATGATGCCGTTATGCACAACGGCGATACGGTTTTTGTTATCAAAATGCGGGTGCGCATTGAGCAGCGTGGGGGAACCGTGCGTAGCCCAGCGGGTATGGGCAATACCGATGTGGCTATCGAGTTTTCCCGAATCGACAACACCTTGCAACTGGCCAACGCGGCCCACAACCTTCTCGCAATGTATCTCATCGCCCACCAACGTAGCGATACCCGCGGAGTCATAACCGCGGTATTCCAGGCGCTTGAGGCCTTCCAACAAAAATGGTGCAACGGACACGCTGCGGTGGGTAACTACTCCAACAATTCCACACATGTATGAGAATCTCCCTTAGGGTGAAGCATTGTTTGTAAAATGGCCGCGACTAAACCAACCAGCCGGGCAGTCTCCCTTGCAAATAATGATCGGCACCATAGGCACGCCCAGACTGGGTGAGAAAAATCACCAAGAGCATGGTGGCAAATGCCGTGACATCGTGCTGAGCGGCAAGAGATACATTGTAGGCAAAGAAAAAGTTGAGCATCATAAAAAGACCACCCAGGCAGGCAATACGGGTGAAACACCCCAGCAAGACGGCAAGACCCGAAAGTAGCAGACCAAAAACGACGAGAAAAACAAAGAGACCGGGATGAGGCGCAATCAGCGCATCATAAATCATGCGGTAAAAACCGTAGGGATAGTTGGAACTTTCAATCACCGCCCGCATTCCCTGGCCCTTGGCCCCGGCGGGATAAGTTAGTAGCAACTCGGGATTCGCCAAGAGCCCAAAACTAACCTTAGCAATGGCGGACTTCATGAAATAAATGCCGACATAGAATCGCAGGGGGAGGAGAAACCAGAGGGGGGTACGGATTTCACCGTGGGGTTCGTACAAATTCGCCGTGGACAGGGATCGCCGCATCGGAATTGGCATCCTCTCTACCGGATGGGTCATGCAAAACAGCGCAGATTCAGTCGTCCACGCCACCAATAACTGCATAATATAGGCAAAATTCGAGTGATATACAAGGTTTTTCTCTA
>DNPO01000370.1:1761-3105 GCA_003501375.1 Candidatus Sumerlaeota bacterium
CATTTTCGGGCAAAACTCAGGAGAATCCAATTATCGAATTGTCTCCCTGACAAGTTTGATAGGTCTTTGGACATCGGCCTGCATATACTCGATTTTTTCGGGGCAATACACGCGGCGCTGCTTTCCCGGCAGCACGGTCAGATGCAACAAACCCACGGTTAACGTGCGTAAAAACGTGAACGTTTGCGCCGTTGCCGGGTTGTTCACCCAGTGCCGATCCTCCAAAACGTCCGGTCTTTCACGTGATGCAACCGATTTTTCAATGCCCCAATGCCCTCGAATCAACGCCGCCAGACGTTCCGGCGAAGCGTGGTGCGGCGGCAAACTCGTTGCGTAAAAATGCACCTCGGAGGACTTGGCAGGGAACTCTTCAGTTAGCGGCACGAAGAACGTGCGCGTGCAAATCGCCTGCCGCGGTCCCGGCAGGCCGAGCGGCGTGTTCACCGCGTCCCACGATTCCACAAATATCTCACGCCCGATGGCGTAACCGTTTTTTTCTCCGGTCAGTTCCGCCGGGTTCGGTTTGCGATTCAGGCGCCGCGCAAACACCAAGTCGAGTTTTCAAACAAATGATGTTGGTCGCATTTGACCTGGAACAGGTAATGCCGCCCGCGTTGGATGATCTCCGAACACAACGGATTGCCCGCGAACATCGCGTCGCCCGTGAGGATTTGCAGGAACGGATATTTCTCAAACAACGCGGTCAGGGTTTGGCGCAATGCCGTGATTTCATTGGCTTTTTCTCCTACAGCCACCTGCCAGACGGCCTGCTGCAAAGCGATAACAAATACGTTAAGAACATGCACACCTGCCGCGCGCGAAGTCTTGCCGTCCACGGCGGCGACGGCGTTGCGTTCCTGCGCGCGGGCGGAAGCGAAGAGGCCGTAAAACCAATCGGCGAGCGCTTCCTGCAAATCGCCGAGGCGCACCATGCCAAGCGTTGTGGACAGCGTGGTTGTTACCGGAACCCAGCGCTTGGGACGTTTGTTGCCCAGGGCTTCGAGCACTTCGGGATGGTCTTTGGCAAAACGCTGGATTTGCGTGAGATTTTGTTTTCCCGACAACAAGGCAATGACACACAGCGCCAGCAGCGCAGGAAGCGAGTGACGTTGACCGTGCGCGCTCCGCGAATCGGGAATGTTGGCAAATGCTTGCAACAAGGAAAAGTCGGGAGCGCAGCAGTGGGCGGTTTCAGATGCGGGATCAGAAACAAGGGGGGCATGGAAAACACCTGTGAAGTGGGATGGAGGGGTGTCGGGTTAAAGAAAGCGTTCCCTCGCGCAAGTAAATACTCCTGTATCGCAATTTTTTCCAATATTATCACTACTGTCCGGTTAAGGATTT
>DNPO01000032.1:0-3624 GCA_003501375.1 Candidatus Sumerlaeota bacterium
CGGATACTTGGCCTTGATGGCGTCGTAGAACTGCGCGAAACGCCATTCATAGCTGCCGGAGCGGTCGAAGAAATCTTCGTTGCCAATCTCGACATACCGCAGTTTGAAGGGCTGGGGGTAGCCGTCCTTGATGCGTTGCGCGCCCCATTTCGTGGAGGCGTCGCCGGTGACGTATTCGATTTCTTCCAAGGCTTCCTGGACAAAGGGTTCCAGTTCAGGCCCGGCCTTGATCGTCTCGCCCTTGAGCGAGTAGCCCGCGTAAACGCCCAGCAGGGGTTCCGCGTTCATGTTCTCGCACCACAGCAGGAATTCCAGCAGGCCCATACCATCGGTGGAGCGGTAACTCCAGGGGCAGGGGTGCCCGGCACGTTCGGTAAGCGGGCCGAGGGTTTTCTTCCATTCAAAACGGGTGGCAACCGTGTCGCCTTCCAGATAGTTACCGCCGGGGAAACGCAGGAAGCCCGGTTTCATGTCCACCATCATTTGCATCAGGTCGGGACGGAAACCATTGGGCTGATCCTTCCAAGTCGGCGGGAAAAGCGAAACCAGGGAGAACCAAACGTCGCAGGGCGCATCTGCCGTGATAACGAAACGCGTCTTGGTGGTGGCAGTAGCCGACGCTTCTGTTTTGAGCGTTACTTCGTAGGCCTTCCATTCCGTTGTCAGGCTCGGAACCTGCGCCGAGGCATAAACGGTTTTGCCGTCTTCGCTCTCAATGGCTACGGTAACCGGGCCAACGGATGCGGCACCCGCGCGCGCCTGGAACGAAGCACGGTATTTCGTGTCGGGCTTCACCGGAATGCCCCAGTAACCATCGTTGGCAATGCCGACGCGGGTTTTGGCAGCAACGGATGCAGCGTCCAAATGCAGGCTGACATCAAGTTTGTCGTTGAGTGGTTTGGTTCCGTCCAGTGAGATTTTTGCTCCGGCACCTTCGGGTTGCACCACTGTCCAGTGAGTGGGTTTTTTGGCATCATCTTTGAACGCACGGTTCTGGATCAATTCGGCGTAAAGACCACCGTCATAGCAGTGGTTGATTTCCTCGGTCATCAGCCCGTAGAGGATGGGACTGACCTTCGGGCCGGGTGCGCTGGCATCAACGGTGAATGTGACGGCAGAGGAGGAAGGCGGGGCTGCTTCCTCTGCATTTGCGATACCGGACGATAACAGCAAACAGCCGGAGGACAGGCAAAGAACGGTACGAATGGTGGATCGTAGATTCATGATGGGTACGTTACTCCTGGAAATGGTTTCTAGAAATCATGGATATTACAATGATTTCTCTGTGCAATAAACATCTGAAAATCCCAAGCAGAGGTTATCTTAACCAGAAATAAAATGTCAATGTTGAACTTTGCATGTTCTTTTGCAAAACCTCGCGAAAAATGTTTTAGGCCGAGTTGATCAAGAACACTGCCCCGTATTTCCCCTCTATTTCCGGGAATCAATGGTCACAGTAAACGTTTTAATCGGTTTTACCTTTCCTTTTTCCCACGGGCGCATATAGACGAGTTGGACTACTGTTTTCGCAGATTCTTTGACCTCGAAATGGAACGTCATTGTTCCGCCAGCGCCGACTCTTCCTGCCGAGTTTGGTTCGCTGGCGTATTCACTCTCGCCCTTTTGAGTAACGGCGCTGCTGTCGATTTTTTCAACTTGCCAACCGTAACCGGTTGTCGGATTGCCCTTTAACGTAATGTCGAACGATGTGCCGACCACAATGGTTACCGTTGTGTCTGCATCGGATTCGGTTAGTTGTTTCACTTGGGATTTTGCCTCCTTTTTCTCCCCGGCGGTTGCCAAACAGGGGGCACTGAATGCCAACAGGGCCGCACAGACCAGTGCAATGAGAAAACATGGTTTGAGCATTCTCAAATTGATCAGCATGGAAAGAACCTCCTCAATCTTGTTAGTGAATATTTGGTTCTACGCGTGTTGCAATGCAACGCTATCGCAAGAGGAATCAGGAGTCAATAGCAATACTGTTCGGCACGTTTTTTTGGGGTGCACCCCGCTTATTTCATGTATCGAAAATCTTCTCGACAACTTGGGAAGCGAAATGGTATAAAATGCACGCGTTATTCGGAGGGCGATAGTCTTACTCAGAGGCGAAAAAGCGACCTTTCGTGGTTTGTTTTGTTATGTTTATCCCTTGGAGAATGTCATGTGCGCAATGCACTCGGTTAAAGCCTATCAAGGCGCTCGCATTCTGGTCGCCGATGATACAGAAGAACTCCTTACTATTATTCAACTCACGCTGAGTACCATCGGAGCACATGTTTCACTGGCGCATGATGGTAAGCAAGCCATTGAATTGCTGCACAAAGAACCGTTTGATTTGGTGCTGTGCGATTACGACATGCCTCATCACGATGGCATGCAAGTGTTGCGCGAAGCGCGTAAAATCAAGCCTACACCGCCGCTTTTTATTCTGATGACGGGTAAGGGTACCATTGAACTGGCGGTGGACGCCATGCGTGAGGGCGCTTTTCACTTTATTGAAAAGCCTGTACCGCCGGATGAATTGCTTGAGCGTGTTTGCGCTGCATTGGACAACGTGATGATTGCAGTGGAAAATCGCGCGTTACGAAATGCAGTAGAATCACATTATATCTTCTCCGAAATTATCGGAAACAGCAAGGCGTTGCACGATGTGCTGGATGTGGCGCGTCGTGCCGCTGAGCAATCCAGCCCTGTGCTGGTGTTGGGCGAGAGTGGAACAGGTAAGGATTTGTTTTCCCGTGCCATCCATTTTCATAGCCCGCGCGCCAAGCGCCCTTTCATTCCTATCAACTGCGGTGCGATTCCGGAAAGTTTGATCGAAAGTGAGTTTTTTGGCCATCGCAAAGGCGCGTTTACTGGCGCTATAGAAAATCGCAAAGGTTGTTTTGAAGAGGCCGATGGCGGCACGCTTTTTCTGGATGAAATCGGCGAAATGCCTCTGGACATGCAGGTGAAACTGCTGCGTGTGTTGGAAGAGCGCAAAATCCGCCGCATTGGTGAAAACGTGGAAATCCCCGTGGATTTTCGTATTATTGCTGCGACTAACCGTCCGTTGGCCGAACTGGTAGAGCAGGGGCGGTTTCGGCAGGATTTATACTATCGGCTGAACGTGCTCATCATTAACATTCCGCCATTGCGCGACCGCCGCGAAGATATTATTCCGTTGGCCAAGCATATTTTGCGCAACTCGCAAAAGGATTTAAAAACCCACGTCGAGACTATTTCGCCCGCCGCGTTGGAAGCGCTTCAGTCCTATTCCTATCCGGGTAACGTGCGCGAATTGCACAATATCATGCAGCGAGCCATGTTGCTGTGTGATATTGATCGATTGGAACGGTGTCATTTGCCCGCAGAGGTTTTAAAGACAGCGCCAGCGGAACATGGCGAGGATGATGTGATTGCTGCGATAACCAGCGTTGAAAATTTTGATTTGAAGGCCGCCATTAAGCGCGCTCAGGAGGAAGTGGAGAAGCGCTTGATAGAGAAGGCGTTGGCGACATCTGCAGGCAATCACAAACAAGCCGCGCAATTGCTGGGCATTTCCCGCGCCTCGCTCTACAATAAAATTGGCAAGCCGGAGGACGAATCGGAAGCGCTTTAAAGCCTTGGGTCGTAGCCCAG
>DNPO01000032.1:3943-4589 GCA_003501375.1 Candidatus Sumerlaeota bacterium
ACTCTACGCCAAGGTATTTGACCAGAACACTTCACCTCTTAGGTAAGGGGGATTAGGGGTTGGATCCGCGGGTTTTAAAAATTCAGGGAAAGAAAAAAATGCGGAACGCCGTGGTTTGTGATGGCGTTCCGCATTTTTTATTTGAACAGCAAAAAATGATTTCAAAATTAGTACGCAGGCAAACCGATCAGAATCCGATCGGTTTACCTGCTGAACGATTAGTCGTTCGATTGTTCCCGACGGCCGCCTTGCGGCTTGCTGTTGCGCGAAAAGGAAGGTTTCCTGCGTGCGCCGTTGTCGGAGTAGGAGCGCTCCCCACGATCAGAGTAGGACTTCGGTCCCGTCGGAGAGGAGGACTTTTCACCGATTCTGGGAGAACGCGGCTTGGCCCCCGAGTTGGAATACGAACGGCCTCTGGACGCTTGCGGTTTGCGAGCGGGGCCTGCATCACCAAATGCGTCCTGGCTGGTCATTTCCGCATTGCCGCCCGATGGCATGCGACTAGGGTTGTAGGGGTGATTGCTTTCCACCGGCACGCGTTGACGGATCAGGCGTTCGATGTTGCGCAGGAACCCGCGCTCTTCACGATCACAGAAGGAGAAAGCGACACCGCTGGCTCCCGCACGACCGGTACGGCCGATACGGT
>DNPO01000423.1 GCA_003501375.1 Candidatus Sumerlaeota bacterium
CAAATGGACTTTGAGGAGTTCCTGAGTGAACCATCTGCAAAAAGAAGGTTTTTCTTGCTCATTGTTCCCCTTTCTTCTATGCTGAACTCGATGAAACGTCCTTTCCCCCCTCACCTTCTCCTCCTGTACCTTTGCCTGCTGTTACTTTTTTCTGCGTTTGTACCAGCGCAACAACCCGCAGTGCCATCCGCCGTGCAGCCAGCAATTACCAAGCCGTCGCCGTCCCCTGTACCTGTAGCGAATCCGGATGCCGAGTCTACTATTCCGCGTCCTTTTGTTCCGCGTTCGGAAGAATCCCAAGCGCCTCCGCCCGAACCCATTGCCACGGCTCCCATGATTATTGCCCTTCCCGAAACCGTTCCGGTTACGTCGCGCAAGTTCCAATTCCGCGTGGGTTATCTCCGTGCGGATGAAAATAGTATGGGGATGGACTCCTTTAAAAAGGCGTTGGAAACCAACGAAGCATTTGCCAAAGCCGCCAGTGCTGTGGGCATTATTGCGATTTCCCTCCGTCCCTGCGATAGCGCATCGGACATGCTGGTGCGACTTCAGCAAGAGGAATTTGACTTGGCGTTCTGTCCCGCGCAGGTGTACGCCGAGGTAAAAATCCTGCAAGCCCGCACCAATGATAAGATGTGCTACCAAGCCGTTTTTCAGCAGGGCAAACCCAGTCGTGGTGTGTTTTTCGCACGCAAAGGCGTGGTACAGGCCAACGTTGCGGATAAAAAAGCCCTGAGCGCCGATCTGAAAAAACTGATTAAACCGTCCACTCTGGCTACTACGGATGCGTTCAATGCTGCTGGCTATCTTTACGTCCGCCGCGCGTTGTATGACGACTTTAATCGAGCCGAACCGAAGGCTTATCTTTTTCTGGAAAACTCCCGCGATGTGATAAAGACCGTGTTGAGCGGTTTGTGCGATTTTGGTGCGTGCGAAGAAACCGCGCTGCAAGAGAAGGAAAAAGAATTGGTTCAAATTCTGGGTACGGCCAAGCCAATTCCTGCAAGCCCGGTGTTGATCCACGAACAGTACGCACCCAATGGAATGCGGGCAATCATTGGCGCGGCTGCGTCCGATGCCGCAAAATCGTTCTTCAAAAATACATTAACCGCACCGGACGAAGCGGCATTCACCGCGTTTGTCAACGAACTGCAACATACGACGTCCAAGCCTTAAAACAGGAGCACCTGGTGAAAAATTGGAAGGAAATTATCCTCTGTCTATTGGTTTTGCTGACCCTGGTTGCGTTGGGGACAACGGCAAACCTGTTGTCGTCGTTTGAAAAACGCTACCAGAGCGACTTCGACGGGGCGACGGTTTCCGCTCGGGATTTATTTGCACAATCCAACGCACTGAAAGTGCCTGCCGATCTACGCGTATCATTTGACCAGTTGGAAACGTTGGCAAAGCAGGTGCAAACCGCTTCGCCCATCATCCGACAGGTGTTTGTAGCCAAGCAAACGCTCAAAGGTTCCCAACCAGAATTAGTGCTGGTATACCCCAGCGACTATGCCGTGCAGCATCCCGACTGGAAGGAACAAATGGCTCGCCTCCACCCGGAAAATCTGGAAGTTGGTGGTGAAAAAATCGGCGTGCTCTATCTGGCGTTGGACAAGAGTGCACTGCACTTTATCCAAGTTGGCGTGGCTACCCACATCGGTCTCATGCTGGCTGTCTTTGTTTTTCTCGCCCTGTATCTTTTCACGCGCGCTCCGGCATCTTCTGCCCCAACGCGCGCAACAGCGCAACCCGTTGCAGCACCCGGCGAGTTAGTCCGTTTGGAGCGCCTTGCCTTGGTGGGGTGGCTTGCGCCAAACATGCTGCACGATTTGCAGAAACCCATTACCAACATCAAGCACGAGGTCGAAGACTTGAGTCTGGCACTGGGCAATTTTGCCGGTGCATCACGCTCACTGCGAAATATTCGGGACCAGATCGCTTTGTATTTCGACACGATGAGCGAGGCGGATATTGAACGTTTTGTGCATTCGGATCGTTCTGATATGGAGTACGTGGACATTAACCGCGCTATTGAACAAGCGCTGAAACTCGTGCATTTCGAACGTGGAGCCACCGTGGTTCGCTTGGAATTCACGCAGGGACTGCCGCTCGTGCTGGCGCATCCTTATCAATTGGTGCAGACTTTCGCGACCGTGCTCCTCCACTGCTACGACACGCTGAAAGGCCGCGGAGAAGTGCGCATTGCGACACGGCCCGAAAATACCAAACAGGGCATGTTTGCTGTGGCGGTTATCTCAGACAATGGCCCGGGGTGCAGTCCTGAGTATCTAGAACGCCTCTTCAACCCATCTGTTACGCATGATCTGGAGAAAAACGTCGGAATCGACCTTGCTGTCAGTCGCACCATTGCCCGGGAGCAGGGTGGCGACCTCACTGTCACCAGCGCGCTCAACGAGGGCACGCGCTATACCGTGCAACTCCGTGCGGGAGATTGACGTTTTTTACATCCTTAAAATAATCGCTCAAGAGCGTGCAGACACCACACCTGACTGAAAGAACCTTTATGTCCCTTGATTTCAAGCCTGAACTGAAGCCCCTCCCCGAAGAACCCGCCTGCGCCACCATTGCTTGCCAACCCGCTTTACCCGTAGCCGGATTCTGGCTGCGACTTGCCGCCTTTGCCGTTGATATACTGCTCCTCTCCGTTGTCACTTACCAAGTGGCAAAATTAGGATTTGATGCGCTCTATCCCCTCCGCGAAGTCACGCCCTTTATCGGCTTGTTCGTCGTATTTCTATACTTCGTTATCGGCAATTCGCCCCTGACTGGAGGGCGTACCTTCGGCAGATGGATGCTGCAAATTCGCCTGGTCGCCTTGGACACCCCACCCGTAGAACCCTTCGGTTTACCTTGGGGACGCGCCATTGTTCGAGCATTGATCACTCAGGGCTATGTGTTCTTTTATGCCTATATTATCACCACCATCTTTACGATAGTCGCAGGATTATTCGGAATTCGGCTTTACCTCATGCCGGCGTATCCAGAGGATATGTTATTAGCCAGCCTGTTGCTAGGATTTGCTTTGTTAGCAGGTGCCTATGTACTTGGCGTTTCCGTATTTATTGGACTCTATCCAAAGAAACAAGCGCCGCATGACATGTGGCTTAAAGCCGCCATTTTTCGCGTAGGCGGCGAAATTGCCGGAACAGAATTCATGCAATCCGAAGAAGAATACGCTAAAACCCGCCTGAAACTGGCCATTTATCCTGCTGTAACCCTGGCTTTGATGGTGCTGCTATTGGACGGTTATTTTTTGGTTCAACGCATCCCGGTCAGCAGGGAACCGACACCAGCATTGACGGAAACACGTGCCTTTCTGGATAAAGAAGTCCCCAATTTGAAAAACACCCTCCGTTTGATGGGTGTGGTGGAACCCTCGGAAGAGGAAGCAACCAGACTGGCAAAAAGGCTGGAAAGTGAACAGGAGTGGCGCAAGAGCCAAAGCATAGAACCGATTACCAGTGAAACCCTCCGACTGTATCCTAATGGGCGCAAGTACCATTTTTATTTCTTCTCGCAAAGCGCAGCACTGACCTCGGAAACCTTGCCCTCCAACCCGACCTACCAAGAGTTAGGAGCAGCCCTTCCCCGCGCGGCAGCAACTCTGTCAGCCAAGCAGGAACCCGGGAAAGCCGCGCCTTATGACGCGGTACAGGCAGAAGTTTCTGCCATGTTGCCGCTCTATCTGTACACCGAGCATCGGGCAGTGCGGGCGGATATTTTTGCCAAGTAAGAGGTGGTTGCAAAAATTCAGATTTTGGGGTGTTTTGTTTTTCAGGGCCGGAGGCTTTTAGAGGAGAGCGTCTACTTTTTTGTGGTCATTTTTTGGACGCCTTTCCGATGAAAATCTAAAAACGCCTTGTGTATATCCCCCTAAAATGGTATGAAATGGACTCTGGTGAAAAGAATTCGCCGCCAGCAAATGGCCCTTTTGCGCCCCATCCCCGAACTTTGCCGGATGGATGAACCCTCTTGAAAGCCCCTGTGTCTCCGATGAACGCACCCAAGCAACTGCTCGACGCCGCTGGCGTCGCCCGCTGTATCCGCCAAATAGGCGAACAAATTGTGGAAATAACCCCCACCCCCGAAAAACTCGTTTTCGTAGGCATCCGCACCCACGGCGTTACCCTTGCCCAGCGTTTGTGCGATTTCCTCAAGGAAGAAAAGGGCTGGGACATCCCCCTCGGCATCCTTGACATCACCCTTTACCGCGACGACTTGGAGCAAATCGGCC
>DNPO01000407.1 GCA_003501375.1 Candidatus Sumerlaeota bacterium
TGCGTTTGGTCAGGTACCCCGAAGAAGGAATTGATCGACATTATGGATGAGCACTACTATCTCTCTCCTCAAAAGTTCTTTGAGGCGGAAAGCAAGTATGACAAATACAACCGCAAAGGGCCGAAAGTTTATATTGGGGAGTACGCCGCTGGCGGTGGCAGAGGCAATTGGATTGCCGCTCTCAGCGAAGCCGCCTTTATGACCGGGATGGAGCGGAACTCTGACGTGGTAGAAATGGGATCGTATGCGCCCCTGTTCTCCAACCCCGCTTGGGAAGCGTGGAACCCGAACGCCATTGTCTTTGACAGTTCTCGCGCCTATGGCACGCCCTCGTATTATGTGCAGGCGCTCTTTGGCAAGAACAAGCCCGACGTGATGCTGCCTGTGGACTTGACGGTAAGCGCGGCTCCGCAGGAACCCATCTCCGGCACCTTTGGCCTTGGCTCCTTTAACACACAGGTCGAGTACAAAGACATTCTGGTTGTCGGCGCCAATGGGGAAGAACTTTTCAAAGGTGGGGACAGCCTGAACGGTTGGAAAAAAGGCGCAGGCAAATGGGCTGCTCAAGACGGCGTGATTAAACAAACCGGTAACGAGTCACCCTCGCAACTCCTGATCGAGGGTAAAAACTGGAGCGATTGCACGCTGACTCTCAAGGCGCGCAAAACTGGCGGAGCCGAAGGCTTCGTGATTCCCTTTGGTGTCAAGAACCTGGACGACTCTTGTCGTTGGAATATTGGTGGATGGGGCAACAAGCAGAGCGCTTTGGAATGGGATGAGGAGTCAAAGAAGCAAAATGTTACCATTGAAACCAATCGCTGGTACGACATCAAAGTCGAACTGAAGGGCCAAAACGTGAAATGCTCTCTGGATGGAAAAATCATCCATGACGTAACGCGCACCAAAATGCCCAAATCGTTCTTCGCCGTGGCTGGCCGTATGAACGAGACCAATGAGATCATTGTGAAAGTGGTCAATGGCTCTCAACAGGCACAAGAAATGTCCATGGAAGTAACAGGCGCAAAAGCGCTTGCGTCAACCGGAAAAGCCATTATAATGGCCTCGGACGATCCGAAGGGCGAAAATACGTTTACTGAACCGACCAAGATAGCACCCAAAGAAGAAAAGTTGGAGGGCGTATCCGACAAAATGAAACGCACCTTCCCGCCATACTCGATTACGGTGCTGCGCTTGCAAGAAAAGAAATAACGTTTGACTACAACATCCTGGAACGACCCGATGACTGGCAGCATTTCGTCGACTATCGCTTCAGTTTGTTCCATGACTCAGCCTCATTGCCTAACAATTTTTCAATCCAAGCAAAGGAGATTCACCAATGAAGATCAGTATTTTGGCAACAGCTGCGTTTCTTTCCTTGAGCGCTGTTTTGTCAGCAGCCCCAACCGGACTGGACAAGGTGGGGCAATTGCAGCCCATTGAGGCGAAGGAAAAAACTGGGTTCTCGTTCACCCAGTTGGAAAACGGCATTCAGATTCACGTGAATGACATCACGAAAAACGTGATTTTTTACGGCCCGACAACCGTCCGTGTGAATGCCAACCTCGGCAAAACGCACACCACGCAACCAAGCATTGTGGTGGTGGGACAACCGGCAAAGGTTTCCTTTAAGGTAAAGGACGCTGGCGATACGCTCAACATCACCTCCGACAAATTGAACATTGTGGTGGACAAAAAAAGTGGCGCGCTTTCCTTCAAGGGAGCCGATGGCAAGGAACTCACACGTGAGCGCACAGAAAACCCGATGGAAATCAAGGAAGTAACGATTTCCAACGCGCCGACGTATGACGTGAAGCAGACGTTCACGCTGACGCCAGACGAATCACTCTATGGGTTAGGTCAGTACAATCAGCCCTACATGGATTACCGCGGCAAGAACGTGCTGATGGTACAGACCAACATTGGCATTGTGGTGCCCATGCTTGTTTCCACCAAACGCTACGGCATTATGTGGGATATTTACTCGAAAGCGACCTTCAAGGATGACGCGGACGGAGCCCATTACTGGGCCGAGAGCGCACCTGCCGGTGTGGATTACTACTTCTTCGCCGGGGACACCTTGGATGATGTTATCGCATCATACCGTCAACTTACCGGTCCCGCGCCCATGTTTGCGAAAGCCGCGTTCGGTTTCTTCATGAGTAAGGAACGCTACAAAACGCAAGCGCGCCTGATTGAAGTGGTAAAGGACTTCCGCAAGAACGAGTTCCCCATCGACTACATCGTTCAGGACTGGCAGTACTGGGGCGGGGACAAAGACGGTACCTGGAGCGGCATGATCTGGAACAAGGAACGCTATCCCGATCCGGCCGCCCTCACCAAGACGCTGCACGAAGAATTGCATGTGAAACTCATGAATTCCATTTGGCCGTCGGTCGGTAATGACACGGACCTCGCCAAGGAACTGGATGAGAAGAATCTGCGTTTCAAACCCCTGCACTGGATTTCCAAAAAGGCACGTGTCTATGATGCCTATAGTCCCGAGGGCCGCGCGATTTACTTCAAGCACATTAAAAAGGGCCTGCTGGATGTTGGCGTGGACGCTCT
Source organism: Candidatus Sumerlaeota bacterium (assembly GCA_003501375.1). Lineage (GTDB taxonomy): Bacteria > Sumerlaeota > Sumerlaeia > UBA8349 > UBA8349 > UBA8349. Next base: position 2,566 of record DNPO01000407.1, read on the forward strand.
CTGGATGGACGGTACTGAGGTGGAAGTGGGCGGCGCCTGCCATGACGCTGGTGGCGTTGAGCGAGACATCAAAGGCCTTGGCATAAACGCGATGGGCGATTTCACACGTTACTTGAACCCTTACACCCTACTGACGACCAAAGGCACTTACGAAGGACAACGTGGCGTGAACAACAAGCGCGTTTTCACCCTGACGCGTTCCGCCTGGACCGGCTCTCAGCGTTACGCTGCCGTTTCCTGGTCTGGCGATACCACCGCTAGTTGGAATACCCTGCGTAACCAGATTGCTGGCGGTATCAATGTAGCAATGTCTGGCCAACCCTACTGGACGCAGGATACGGGCGGCTTCTTTGTCGGCTCCTTCACCGGCGGTGACAAAAATACGGAATGGCGCGAACTTTTCGCCCGTTGGAACCAGTTCGGGATTTTTAACCCGATCTATCGCGTCCACGGTTGCGGAGCCGAACGCGAGCCGTATATTTTCAAAACAACGGACCCCGATGTTTACAAATCGCTGCTGGATGCCGCACACTTGCGTTATCGCCTGCTCCCCTACCTGTACAGCATGGGCTGGATGAGCACGAACCAGGGCTACACCATGATGCGCGGCTTGCCGATGGATTTCCCGGATGACACCAAAGTTCGCAAGACCGACGATGCCTACACATTCGGGCCGGCCTTCCTCGTTCACCCCGTTACCCGTGCGATGTATCGCTCAAAGGACAAATCGCCCGCCGTTGTAATTCCGACAGA
>DNPO01000191.1 GCA_003501375.1 Candidatus Sumerlaeota bacterium
GGAGATGCAATCATATGTCCGATAAACCAGTTTCAGCCCCACCAACCAAGCGCGTCGGCATCTGGATTCGCGTTTCGACCGAAGACCAGGCACGCGGCGAAAGTCCCGAACATCACGAGAAACGCGCCCAATACTACGCCGAATCACGGGGCTGGCAGGTGGTCCAGGTTTACCACTTGGAGGCGGTCAGCGGCAAAACGGTCATGGCCCACCCCGAAACTCAGCGGATGCTTTCCGACATGAGGGAAGGTCGAATTACTGGTTTGATTTTCTCTAAATTGGCGCGTCTGGCGCGAAATGCCCGCGAACTATTGGAATTTGCCGACATTTTTGAGAAGGAAGGGGCCGACCTCGTATCTCTCCAGGAATCTATCGATACCTCCACCCCGGCTGGTCGTCTGTTCTACACCATGTTTGCCGCAATGGCCCAATGGGAGCGTGAAGAAATTGCCGACCGGGTGGCGGCGTCTGTCCCTATTCGGGCCAAACTAGGCAAGCCGTTAGGCGGTCAGGCCCCATTTGGCTATCAGTGGAAAGACGGCAAGATGATTCTTGATGCCGAGGAAGCACCCGTTCGCAAACTGATGTACGAACTGTTTCTGGAGCACAAGCGCAAGAAGACGGTGGCGCGGTTGCTCAACGAAATGGGCTACCGAACCCGCAATGGGGCATCTTTCAGCGGTACGACTGTGGGGCGGCTCATTGGCGACCCCACGGCCAAGGGGCTGCACCGGGCCAACTACACTAAAAACCCGGGCGGCGACAAGACGAAGAAGTGGGAAATCAAACCGGAGAAAGATTGGGTCTTTCACGAGGTCGAGCCGATCATCTCCGAAGAACTCTGGGGGCAATGCAACCTCATAATAGACCAGCGCAAGACCGGCAAACTTCCGGCAAAAAAGCCAGTTCAACTTTTTGCCGGGCTGGTCAAATGTTCTTGCGGGAAGCCAATGTACGTTTACGTTAGGTCTCCCAAATATATCTGCACCTCCTGCAAGAACAAAATCCCGATTGTGGACTTGGAAGGCATCTATTACGAGCAACTCAAACACTTCTTTTTCACCCCGGAAGAGGTCGCGTCCTATCTGGGCGCAGCCGATCAGACGATCCACGCAAAGGAAGATCAATTGAGTCTCCTCACCCGGGAAGAGAAAAAAATCCGGGCTGAAATGGATCGAGTCTATGAACTTTACATCGAAGGCAAAATGACAAAGGACAACTTCGGCGACCGCTACAGCCCTCTGGAAAAACGACTGAGCCAAGTCACCGATCAGGTTCCCCGGCTTCAGGGTGAGATCGACGTGCTCAAGATCAGTTATCTGTCCAGCGATCAGATTTTGCACGAAGCCAAAGACCTATATGGACGTTGGAACCAACTCAACTTCGAGCAAAAACGGCAGATCGTTGAAAACATCACGGATAGCATTGTCATTGGCCAAGGGGAGATTGACATCCACCTCTGCTACCTCCCTCCGTTACCCTCTTCTAAAGATGTCATAAATAGGCAACACACCCCCGGGCCTGCGGCCCTGACACCAAAACATTTTTTGTCGATTGAACTTTGAGGAGTTCCTGGGATGCACCCCCTGTAAACGCAGGAAGAAGTGGTAAGTGTGGAATGGGTGCGGTAGGCTGTAGGTTGTCATCTTTTTTTTGTCCTTTGTTTTCGAGGAATACAACCGGCTGCCAAGAAAAGATGGCTTTCAGACTGATTTTTAAATTTTCTTTCCAATAAAACCATCCCGCATCGCGTTTTTCTCAACAGAGGGAACGATGGCGCCGACTGACGACCGTCTAATCGAACAGTACTTGCAGGGAGACGTGGACGCCTTTGAAAGGCTCTACGAGCGGTATGCTGCACGCTTGCTCGGATTTTTAAAGACGCGTGGTGTGTGTCAGGATGCCGCCGAAGACCTCGCTCAAAAAGCATGGGTGCGCGTTATTGAAAATCTCCCCGAGTACCAAGCGCAAGGCACGTTCCGCGCGTGGCTGTTTACGTTGGCGCATCGGTTATTTCTGGATGAAGCCCGTTCCGCTTGGGAACGCCATCGGGTGACGGCAACATCGGCAGACCCTGATGAGAACTCCTTGAGTTTTGTGGAATCTGTCCCTTCGTCGCAGCCTTCTCCTTTGGAACAGGCTGCACAAAAGGAGGAAAGCGGACTCCTCACCGAGGCCTTGGTGCAGTTGCCTGACAACATTCGCCAAACGGTGTTATTGCGCATCGATGGCGAACTGGCCTTTCGCGAAATAGCCGACGTTATGCAGTGTCCGCTCGGAACCGTGTTGTGGAGAATGCAGGAAGCGCGGCGGCTCCTGCGGAAACTCCTGGGGGAAGAGCCGATGGAAACGGGTGCTGTTGCGGAACAGTCCCCGCGGGCTTCTCTGCTTCGAGAGTTGAAAGGAGATCAAGGATGATCACGCGAAACCATAACTCCCACATGCAAGATGAACTTTTCTGGAGGCGGTTTGCCGAGCGTAAGCAGCCCGTGCCCTCTGAAACTTCCAGAAAAACGATATTGGACGCCGCCCGATTCGCGGCGGAAAAACGCCAGGCAGCAGCGAGGGGGCAGATGGCTCAGGTTGCCCCAACGCCTTGGTGGTTTGCGCTTCTGAGTCCCCGCGCTTGGGCAGCAGCCACTGCCACGGCGTTGGTGGTTTTTGGCGTTTGGGGCTGGCAGTACCGCGCTGTCGTAGCAACGCGCGCAACTACGGTTAAATCCACTTCAACCCTGCGTTTTGATGATGACGCGGATTTGCTGCGGGAGACGGATAAAAAATTAGACGCGATTCGCCAGAGTGTTTCAGGTATCATGCAGGAAAACCGGGCTGCTTATGTGGACTTGACTCTCAAGACCACCCGGCATAGCGCCGGAACGCTTCGGCAACAAACCAGCGGGACCCCCGTTGCTGTCGCTGAGTTGTAAACCATAAGAAAGAAAGACCTATGAAAAAACAGACGACATGGATGGCTCTGTGGGTTACGGCAATCGTCTTATTGGGAACTTGGGTGAGCGCGGAGGAAGGAACTTCCGCCTCCTCATCATGGAAGTTAGAACGTCCCGAGCGAAGCACGGAAGTCTCGTACAGTGGTGGCCCGGAGGGACGGCAAAATCGTGATGCTGGTGGGCCTGGTGGAGGTGGGCCGGATCGCCCCATGTTGATGAGCCCCATGCCCCTGGGAGTCACCTCCGACACGCTGCAAATGCCGGAAATATTTCGTTTTGCTGCTGCGGAGTTCCCCGATCTGCACCAACGGTTGGAAAAAGGCCGCGGCGTAATGCCCATGCAGGAAGTGCATGAGGTGGTTCTCTTTCTCAAGCGCATGCAGGATTTGCAGGAAAACAACCCAGACATGTACAAGGTGGAAAAAACGATCCACCAACTGGAGTTAGAAATCGATGGGGTGGGTATCATAATCCGAAAAGCCCCAGGGAAAGAAAGCGCCAAGCAACGCGACGCACTAAAAGCAAAATTGGGTGAATTGTTTGACTTGCGCGAAAAAAAACGTGAGATGGAAGCACGGCAGATAGAAGCAGAAGTGAAAAATATCCGCGAAATCCTGGCGAAGCGCCAGACCA
>DNPO01000117.1:0-5293 GCA_003501375.1 Candidatus Sumerlaeota bacterium
CGATTACCGTCCAAGATAATGGACGCGGTATCCCTGTGGAAGAACACCACCAGCAAAAGGGCAAGTCAACCGTTGAAGTCGTGCTCACCATCCTGCACGCCGGTGGTAAGTTCGAGCACGATGCGTACAAATTCTCCGGCGGTTTGCACGGCGTCGGTGTGTCCGTTGTGAACTTCCTGTCTGATTGGTTGGAAGTCGAAGTCATGCGTAGCGGTAAAACCTACCGCCAGCGTTTTGAAACAGGTATCACCAAGTCCGCATTGGAAGTGGTCGGGCCGGCCAAAAAGACCGGCACGCGCGTGCGTTTCCATCCTGATCCCGAAATTTTCAGCGTTACCGAATTCAACTATGACACGCTGGCTACGCGCTTCCGCGAACTGGCGTTCCTCCAGGCGGGCGTGACCATCAGCATCACCGACGAGCGCAGCGACAAGTCTGCCACGTTCTGTTTCCGCGGCGGTATCGTCGAGTTCATCAAGCACGTCAACCGTGGAAAAACCATCATCAATCCGCAACCCGTCTATTTCAAGCGCACGCGCAAGTACGGCGGTGAAAACGGACGTCCCGAGGAGGAAATGGAAATCGAATGTACGATGCAGTACAACGACTCGTACGTCGAAAACCTTTTCTCGTTCGCCAACAACATCAACACGCGTGACGGCGGCACGCACGTTTCCGGCTTCCGCTCCGCGCTCACGCGTACCATCAATAACTACGCAAAAAAGAACGATATGCTCAAGAAGTTCAAGGGCGACACGATCACGGGCGATGACATGCGCGAAGGTCTTACCGCTATCCTCTCGTTGAAGGTGATGAACCCGCAGTTCGAGGGACAGAACAAGGGTAAGTTGCTCAACGCGGAAATCCAGGGTATCACCGAGTCGCTGGTGAATGAAGCGCTCATGGAATACCTTGAGGAAAACCCCGCTGCTGCCAAAAAACTGATCGAAAAAATCATCATGGCAGCGCAGGCGCGTCTCGCCGCCCGCAAGGCGCGTGAAATCGTCCGCAAGTCCGCGATGGAAGGTGGCTCACTGCCTGGTAAGTTGGCGGACTGCTCCGACAAAGACCCCGTCAATTGCGAACTTTACCTCGTCGAGGGCGACTCGGCCGGCGGTTCCGCCAAGCAGGGCCGCGACCGCCATTTCCAGGCGATTCTGCCGCTGCGCGGTAAAATCATCAACGTGGAAAAAGCCCGCCTCGACAAGGTGCTGGCTAACAACGAAATTCGTACCATCATCACCGCGCTTGGAACGGGTATCGGTCAGGAGCACTTTGACCTTGCGAAGTTGCGCTACCACAAACTGATCCTGATGACAGATGCTGACGTGGACGGTGCGCACATTCGCACGCTCATCCTGACCTTCTTCTACCGTCAGGCTCCCGCGCTAATCGAAGCCGGCCACATTTACATCGCCCAACCGCCACTGTACAAAGTGTCACGCGGTCGCGTTTCACAGTACATGCACAAACCCGAACAACTCGATAGTTACCTGGTGGAATTGGGCCTCGACAAGGTCGAGTTCTTCTTCCAAAACAGCGACATTAAAACCAACACCGAAGCCGAGGCGCTGGCCAAGAAGGATGTCAAAACCTTCACGGACATTATGTTGCACTTGGGCGCGCTCGACCGCATTCTGCAACGCAAGGGTCTGGACATGCAGCGCTTCATCGACCTGCGCGATAAAGAGACTGGTTTATTACCGCGCTACATGATTCGCGTACCCGGACAGGAACAACTACGCTACGCCTATACCGAGGAGCAGTACCTCGAAGCAGTGGACAAGTTGGACGATCTTTTCCGTCGGGCACAAGCCGAGCGGAGAGCGCGCGAAGAAAAAGAAGCAGCGGCGGAAGCGTCCAAGGTTCCTGTCACCCATGTGGAACAACTGGACTTGGTTGGTAAATTGAATGACAAGGGTGAAGTAACGCAAGATGGTGAGGAAGAAATTCCTGAGCACGACATTCTTGAATTGCCCGAAACCAAGGACATCTTCAAGCAGTTAGAGGTTCTATCCAAAATGGGCTTCGACACGCGCTACTACACTTCCAGCCCACTGCACCAGGTTGGCGACCCGGAAATGAACTACCTGATTCGTTCGCCAAAGGGTGACAGCATCGCGCACACGCTGGTGGAAGCCGCCGAAGGCGTCCGCAATGTCGGCGCGCAGGGCGTTACCATCCAGCGCTACAAAGGTCTCGGTGAAATGAACGCCGACCAACTTTGGGAAACCACGATGGACCCGGCCCACCGCACGTTGTTGCGCGTAACGCTGGAAGACGCCGTGGCTGCCGAAACCATGTTCACCACGCTGATGGGTGAAGATGTAAAAGAACGCCGTGCTTTCATTCAGAAGCACGCGCCCGAAGTGCGTAATCTGGATATTTAACCGGCATCCTTGCGAATCGTCCGGGTTGTATTGTCCTTTCCGTCCTTGCAGTCCTTTTTGTCCTTGCAGTTCAAGAACAAAAAGGACTGCAAGGACAAAAAGGACAGACAGCGTAATGCCAAAAATTAGTAAACTAGGCTCTCCATGCCCCCTCCCTCCTCTATGCGCCTGCGCGGACGTTCCTTGGACGAACTCACGGACTTCGTCCAACGCGCCGGCAAACCCGCCTTTCGCGCTAAACAACTTTTTCAGTGGCTCTACGAAAAAGGCGCCGATTCCTTTGAATCCATGACCAACCTGCCCAAGGATTTTCGTGCTTGGCTCAGCGAAAATGCTCAATTGGGTGGCGTCACATTAGAAAAAACAACAGGCGATTCTTCCGCCACACAGAAACTTCTTTTTAAGACAAACGATGGCGAGTTCATCGAATCTGTCATCATGCGCGGCGAGGTGGATTACGAAGCGGACGACGAGGAAGAGAACGACGAAGAACTGAGTGAATACGAGGCGCGTCGTCTCAAAGGAAAACAGGCCGCTGAAATTATTCCGATACCTGGCAGTACGCCGCCAACACGCAAGGTTTCGCTCTGCGTTTCATCGCAAATAGGTTGCACGCTGGGCTGTACGTTTTGCATGACGGGACACGGTGGTTTTTGCCGCAGCCTGCGCATTGATGAAATCCTCGGACAAGTGATCGAAGCGCGCCGTTTGCTTGCTGCGGACGAGCGCATTTCTAACATAGTTTTTATGGGTATGGGCGAGCCGATGCTCAACCTGAAAGCCGTTATTCCCGCTTTACGCATTCTGACAAACGCCGCTGGCTTTAACTTCGCCCCGCGCCGCATTACCGTTTCCACAGCGGGCGTTATCCCCGGCATTGAAGAATTCGTCGCTGCTGAAACCGGCGTCAAACTGGCGATCTCGCTCAATGCGACCACGCAATCGCTGCGCGATCAACTCATGCCCGGTTGTCGCAGCTGGCCCATTGAAAATTTACTCGCTCTTTGTAAACGCATCCCGCTCACCAAACGCCAGCGCATCACGTTCGAATACGTTTTGCTCAAGGGCTTCAACGATGCGCCGGCAGATGTGCGCCGTCTCAAGGCACTGCTCACCGGGATTTCCTGCAAGATTAATTTGATCCTGTACAATACGAATACTCACTCCGCGCTGGAGTCCACCACCGAAGAAGCGGCGGAGTCATTCCGCGCATCTCTCGCGAAGGTACATTTCACCGCCAGCCTGCGCATTAGCAAGGGCCGCGAGCACCAGGCCGCCTGCGGACAACTGGCCGGGCACACGCGTCAGAAACGATAACGCAACAACGATCCTCTTCTCTGCAAAAATAGAACCCCCCTTTGGCCGTCCAGCCAAAGGGGGGTTTTGCTTCTGATGATGTTTTGGTGAAAGGTTATTTGCCCTTCACATCGTAACAAACCATCTGATTTTCATCGCGCACAAACAGTTTACCGTTTGCCACCACCGGAGCGGTCCAACAGCGCGGTTTTTCTACCTTGCTTAGGGGGGTGGGAAATTCGGAAATTTTCTCAAATTGCGCGGGGTTGGGTTTCACCAGAGCCAGGTTGCCTTTTTCGCCCAGAACATACAACAACCCGTCCGCCACGACCGCCGTGCCCTTGCCATATTCTTTTTGCGACCATTTAACATTACCTGTGGCAAAGTCCAAGCAGACAAACACGCTGTCATCATAACCATAAACCGCATCGCCCACCAAAATGGGCGAGGTGAAGTGTGCGCGCAAACTCTTATTTTTCCACAACTCTTTTGTTGAGCCATCCGTGTTAATTTCATACAATCCTGCGCCTACATTATAGCCGGAGGAAATCAGTACCTTGTTACCCTGAATAATCGGCGTTGCCGCGTTAACATCGCTCATTGTTTTCCACGGAACAGTCCACAGCACATTACCATTTTCTGGATCAAGTCCCTGAGCGCCATTGCCCGCAAAGCACACATACTGCTTTTTGCCCGCAAGGGTTGCAACAATCGGCGTGGAATATCCCGTGGCATTGGCATCCTTCGTGCGCCAGATTTCCTTGTGATCTTTTTTGTTCAATGCAATAAAACCAGTTGAATCGGACGTTCCAACCGGAGCAATCAGTTTATCTCCATCCACAAGCACGGAACTGGACAAGTGCCAGCGCAAATTCTTAGCCCCGGTCAACGTCATCACATTTTCCTTCCAAACTTCCTTGCCATCAGCCTTATTCAAGCAGGTCAGTGTTCCAAGTGGATTCAAGACATATACCTTGTCACCATCTATCACTGGCGTGGAGCGGGGACCGGCAAAACCCTGGCCCGGGTCCACCGGACCAATTTGCGCTTTCCAGACTTCTTTGCCATCGGTCGTGTTCACGCAAACAGCCCATTGCCCACCATCACGCTCACCGATCGTAAAAACGCGGTCACCTACTACGCTAAAGCAGGAATATCCTGCCCCAATCGGATAAGACCAAAGTTGTTTTGGCCCTTCCGCAGGCCACTGCTTTAACAAGCCTGTTTCTTTGCTAACGCCATCACTGTTAGGGCCACGCCACTGCGCCCAGTCAGCAGCAAAGGCAGTCCCGACCAACGATAACGCGGCAACAGTGGTTAGGGAACAACACAACCGACGAAATGAAATAAACATGGATAAAACTCCTTTTGTTTTTTGGGTAATACTACTTGTCTTGCGGTACAAAAAAAATCATTTGTGTTTGCGAAGAGCACATTCCACAACAACCGACTGCCATTACCTTCGACGCCATATTTTATTTGAACAAAACTATTTTGACAATCCATAAATTTTCGCATACTTCGTTTCCAGATACTGAATGAACGGCCGGGCGCTCAGCGGCTTGCCCGTAATGTCCCGAATCAGTTCGCCCGCCCGACGACGCTGG
>DNPO01000117.1:5541-5762 GCA_003501375.1 Candidatus Sumerlaeota bacterium
CCCCCCGCCAGACGACGCTGGCCCACTGCATGCACCTTTTTGCGCAACCATTCGCGCAAGGTCAACAATTCCCCGCGTTCCATGCGGTCGTCGAGATCGGGCATTTCCACACGGGCTTGGTTAAAAATTTGTGCGGCGTACAAATTACCCAGCGTGTAGGTGGGGAAATAACCAAACATCCCCCACGCCCAGTGGATGTCCTGCATGCAACCATCGCGGTC
>DNPO01000354.1:0-1011 GCA_003501375.1 Candidatus Sumerlaeota bacterium
TGCAGAACTGCTTGCCTTTAACCGGTTGCGGCAGTTTGACAACCTGCACGTCAGAGCCTGGGGCAAACGTTCCCTTATAAACGGGCTTGACACCGTCCAAGACCAGCGTGGTTTTGGGCGTAGCGTCGCTGGCAAAATCCAACTCGGGACGAAGTTTGTCCAAAATAGGTTTTTCCAGCCCGGCAATGGTCGGCGCTGTCGGCCCCAGCAGGTCAAGAATAATTACTTCATTTCCTCCTTTTTTCATCCAGGCTCCGGGTAGATAAGCGGTCTGCGTCGGCCCAATATTCCAGATACGCGCCAGGCAATGCCCGTTTACCCAGATCACGCCCTTGCCCCAGTTGCTCAGGTCAAGGAAAGTATCAGCGGGGTTCTCCATTGCAAACGTTCCGCGATAGAAGGCCGGGCCTTTGATCGGCTCCGCCGCTTTCCATTTCAGGCTGGCCAGTTGCTTGTCATCCAGCGGCAGCGGGAACGCCTGCCAGTTGCCTTCCAACTTGGTTGTGTTCTTCTCGGCAACCAGTTCCACTGGTCCCATCAGACCCTTGCGGTCGTGGATTTCTTTACCGAAGTTTACGTGCCCCATCGCCTCAACCAGAATGTCGAGTTGCGCGGCTTTTTCGCGGGCGGGCAAACTGACGGAGAACAGGTGCGAACGACGATCCATCACTCCGGCCTGCTTGCCATCGACAAACACCCACGCGAAGTCATGCGCCTGCGCCACTTTCAACTTGGCCGCCGGGCCAGATGGCAGTTGCGTGCGATACAACGTGCAGCCATGCCCCTGGTTGTAGGCTTCCATATTGAGCGGTTCGTTCCCAGCAACCGGAGTGGGCAGGTTGTCAAATACCGGAGCCGTCTCGGTCAATTTGAACGACGGAATGCTCGTGGTCGGAATCATCGCGGGCAAAGCGGGCAGTTTTTCGCTGGGGTCCAAGTACTTCTGTACGAGGTCGCGCGTCTTCTGATACTTCTCGCCGACCCAACCCGCCTCGGAAATCGGCGCGTCGT
>DNPO01000354.1:1269-4983 GCA_003501375.1 Candidatus Sumerlaeota bacterium
TCGGCGCGTCGTAATCGTAACTGTTCGTGTCCGGTTTGAAAGGACGATCCGCGCCCGGGTACATGCCAAACGATGTGCCGCCATGCGCCATATACAGGCTGAACGATGCCTTGCTCTTCAACATGTATTCGAGGTCTTTCAGATACTGATCCATCTTGCCCAAGTGATGCGTCGCGCCCCAAGTGTCAAACCAACCGGGGTAGAACTCACCGCACATCCGCGGCCCAGTAGGTTGCACCTCACGAAGTTTTTTGAATGAGCCTTCCGCATCGCTGCCGAAGTTGACCACCAGCAGCAGGTCATCGCGGTAGCCATTTTTCAGATCGCCGCCCGGGTTACAAGCGAACAACGGCACGTCAAAACCAGCGCCAATCAACGACTGACGCAACTTGCCAACATAGTCCGCATCCTTGCCATAGGAGCCATATTCATTCTCCACCTGCACCATCAGAATCGGCCCGCCCTTGGTCACCTGCTGCGGCCCAAGCACGCGCCCGACTTCCTTGAACCACGCATCTGCCGCTTCCATAAACTTCGGGTCGGTCGTGCGAAGTTTGATGTCCTTATTTTTCAACAGCCACCAGGGCAACCCACCGCCATCCCACTCCGCGCATACATATGGCCCGGGACGCAGCACCACCCACAGACCTTCCTCCTGCGCGATCTTGCAGAACTCAGCCGCATCAGCCTGATCTTTCCAGTTAAACTTGCCTTGCTCAAACTCGTGGTAATTCCAGAAGAGGTAGGCGCAGACAGCGTTCATGCCCATTGCCTTGAGTTCTTGGCAACGGTGCCGCCAGTATTCGTGCGGCACGCGGGCAAAGTGCATCTCGCCCGTGCGGATTTCAATCGGTTTGCCATCCAACAAAAATTCTTTTTCGCCTACGGCAAAGGTGTGCTTCGATTCTTTGGCCTGATTGGACTGCGCAGATGCACAACTCATAAACGTCGCTCCTAAAAATAAAGTCAGAATACATTGCAACAATTGTCTTTTCATTTTGGGGGTTCCTTTCAAAACATCTGAATATTCACCTTAACACATGGGAGCAATTCTTAAAAATAATTCCCTCCAGTCTGGAACAAACAGTTCATACCAAAGAACATAACAGCACGTGTGGAGTCATTCGTCAAGTTCCTCTTTTTTTCAGAAAGAAATGAATAGATTCCAAGTTAGCATGCACTTTCCTTAAAATTACCCTCGGATAAAAATAAATGCACACGGATATGCCCAAAACAAAATGTGGGTTTTATCCGTGTGCATCTATTTTTATCTGAGGGTAATTTTATTATTTTTTTGCTTCTTTGGTAAACCCGTTGCCGAAATAAACCCGGTAGTCTTTGATCTGCCCGTTCGCATTGGCCCCAGCGCAGGGCGTGTAGCGGAAAGCGCCAATCGTCGTGGGCTTGCCCAGGTCAATCACCAACCGATGCGGGAAATTCGGCTGCTTGTTCTTCCATTCGGAATGCCAGTAGTTCGCTACCTGACCATCAATAGCGTTCGAGCCGGAACCGTCTTCAGCCACACGTTCCTCGCTATCGACATACCCGATTTTCCAATTCAAATGCGAGATTGAATTGCCATCGAGATCGAGCAAATCCAACTCCGCAATTGCGGCAAATGGTTTGCCATCGTGTGCATTCAACATCTCGAAGCAAAACTGCGTACCCTTCGCCGGTTGTGACAACTTGATGGTTTGCGTGTCGCTGCCCGACGGGAACGAACCACTGTAAAGCGGTGCGACACCCTCCAGCAAAAGCGTTGTTTTAGGTGCGGCGCGGTTGACAAAATCCAGTGGAATCCGCAATTCACCCAAGATCGGTTTGTCCAATCCTGCAACCACCGGTTCTGCTGGTCCAAGCAAGTCCAGAATGATAATCTCGTTTTTACCGGGCTTCAGCCAAGCGCCAGGCATGTATGCTGTCTGCGTCGGGCCAATATTCCAAAAACGCGAGAGGCAATGTCCGTTTACCCAGATAACGCCCTTGCCCCATTTGCCCAGGTCGAGGAACGTGTCCGCAGGTTTCTCCACGTTAAACGATCCGCGCCAGAAGGACGGGCCTTTGGCCGATTTCGATTTCCACTTCAGCCCTCCCAACATCGCATCGTCCAATCGCAAGGGAAACACCTGCCACTTGCCTTCTAACGTGCTGGTCGTGTTGCCCGTCAATACCTGTACCGGGCCTTGCAACCCCTTGCGGTCATGAATTTCCGGGCCAAAATTTACGTGTCCCATGGCCTCCACTAAAACATCCAACTGCGCCGCTTTTTTACGCGCAGGCAGTTTGACCGAGTACAAATTGGAGCGACGGTCCATCACGCCAACTTGTTTGCCATCGACAAACACCCACGCGAAATCGTGCGCATACTCTACCTGCAATGTCGCCGCCGGGCCAGCGGGCAATTCTGTGCGATACACCGCGCAACCATGCCCCTGGTCATACGATTCCATGCTGTGCGGCACGGTATCCGTAATAGCCGGCGGCAGATTATCAAAAACGGGCGCAGTTTCTTTTAAACGGAATTTTGGAATACTCATCGTCGGAATTTGCGCTGGCGGATCAGGCAATATTTCGCCGGGTTCCAGATACTGTGCTACCAAGGCGCGCGTCTTCTGGAATTTTTCAGTTGTCCACCCCGCCTCGGAAATCGGCGCGTCGTAATCGTAACTGTTTGTATCCGGTTTAAAAGGACGATCCACACCCGGCCACATGCCAAACGACGTCCCGCCATGCGCCATATACAAACTAAACGACATGCGGTTTTTCAGCATATACTCAATGCCACTATAGTATTGATCTGGATTTCCCAAGTGATGCGTCGCGCCCCAAGTGTCAAACCAGCCGGGATAAAATTCTCCGCACATCAGTGGTCCCTGGGGTTGCACCGCGCGCAGTTTGTTCGCCGCATTTTCCGCATCGCGCCCAAAGTTGACCACCTTGAAAAGATCAGGATGTGACGCCATTTTTAAACGGCTTACCGGATTGCAGGCGAAGAGTGGCACATCAAATCCGCTGTCAACCAGTGCCTGACGCAACCGCCCCATGTACTCCACATCCTCGCCATAAATACCGTATTCGTTTTCTACTTGCGCCATCAGAATCGGTCCACCATGCGTGATCTGCAACGGACTGAGAACGCGCCCGACTTCCTTGTACCACGCGGTAGCGGCCTTCATAAAATCCGGGTCTTGCGAACGGAGTTTAATATCTTCCTTTTTCAACAGCCACCACGGCACTCCGCCACCGTCCCATTCCGCGCAAGAATATGGCCCGGGGCGCAAAATCACCCACAGTCCTTCCTCCTGCGCGATGCGGCAAAACTCCGCCGCATCCGCTTGCTCCGACCAGTTGTACTGGCCCGGCTCCCACTCGTGGAAGTTCCAGAACAGATAAACACAGACGGCGTTCATGCCCATTGCTTTGAGCGTTTGCATCCGATTCCGCCAATATTCATGCGGCACACGAGCAAAGTGCATCTCGCCCGTACGAATAACAAAGGGTTTATTGTCCAGCAAAAAATCTTTGTCGCCAATGGAAAAGGTATGTTTTCCCGGAACGGATTGAGCGGACACGGAAGCAATAAATGAAAAGGTAAATAATAGAGACAGAACGAATAGTGGGAGACATTTTTTCATGGAACACTCCTTCCAATTTTCCTAATGCAAAACCTTTAAAAACCGGCAAAATACAAAAACAACATGCAGATAAAATGAA
>DNPO01000354.1:5269-15732 GCA_003501375.1 Candidatus Sumerlaeota bacterium
TTCATTTTATCTGCATGTTGTTTTTCTTCATATGCTCGGACGGAAGGGTTTTATCCGACCTTACCAAACATGTTACCAGAGCTTCGCCGGGGCAATTCGCACGAACACAACGCCGTGGGACGCAACGGTGGCTTCAAACTTATCATCAAACTTACCCAAGTCTTTTTGCCGCCACAGATCGCGCACCTGTTGTTTGCCTTTGATTTTCAAATCCGACCACTGTGCGGTAACGGTTGCTTTTTCGCCCGTGCGATTGAAAAGTCCAACCGCCAGAGAGCCATCTTCCAGTGGTTTTGAGTACACTGCCAACTGGCTGTCGCTGGACACGCGCACTCCCTGCTTGCACAGTACGTCTTGATCGACAGCCAGTACTTCGTCGTTGGTCAAGAGACCGAGGGTAAAATCATCCAATTTTGCCAGATCGCACCCGATCAGCAGCGGCGCGCCCAACAGACTCCAGAGGCTGATGTGCGAATATTGCTCATCCGGCGTGAGTTTGGTCGGATGCAGTCTGCCCCAGCCCACTTGCCCCACCACCAACATATCAGGATCGTTGTAATGCCCGGGTGTCTGGTACGGTGCCCATTTGTCCTGCGAGAAACCAATCCCCTGCACACTTTTCCATGAGTCATTGATATCGCCCGTGGTACGCCACGCGCTGGCCAGCGGTGCCAAGTCCTTGATAATCTTGATGATATTCCCCGGCCCATTATTCGACAAACTGTACACAATGTCGCGCTTTGTGCTAACCAACGCATCGCGCATTTCCAGCGTGTTCGTTGTGTCGACCGGGCCCCAGTCGTATTTCAAGTAATCAAAGCCCCACGCAGCCCACTGCTTGGCATCGTTCGTCGCAAAGTGATACTTGCCTACTTCGTATGGCATCTTGTGAGAGTGTATCGGGGCTTTCAGATTGGCGTTTGGGTCCCACTTGCCTTCTTCATTCTCAGAAGACCCCCCCAGGCGTTTGGCGTAGGAAACCGTCCACGGCGTCGAATAGATACCGATTTTGAGTCCCATGCCATGCACTTGATCGCACAACGCCTTCATATCGGCAAAACGCTGGGGGTTCGGCTGAATGGCGTGGAATTCCCCGCCGCGTTCGCCCTGCCAGGTATCGTCAATATTGATGTATGTCCAGCCGTGATCGCGCAACCCCTTGTCCACCATCGCCTTGGCGGAACTGATCACCTTTTCCTGATTGACGCTTTCCGCCCAGCAATTCCAACTGTTCCATCCCATCGGCGGCGTCAGGGCAATCGTGTCGCCCGCCACGATGCGAAATTCTTTTTTCGCCGAGCCCTTCGCGTTTTTTGCGCTCAGAGTTACTTTGTACTCGCCCTTTTCCGCCAGAACGCCCTTGATGCTTCCGGTTGCCTCGTCCAGCGTCAGGCCTTTGGGCAGTCCCTTCGCACCAAAAGTCATCGGCCTATCCCCTGTAGCGGGAATCTGATAAAAGAAGGGGTTTCCGGGACGCGCGCCAAAAATGGAGGGCCCATTGATGCGTGGTGTGGCAGGAGCCTTGGGGGTAAGAATTTCAAACGTCGTCGTTGTTGGCGCGGTAGCATTCTCCGCATGGCTCAGCGACAAGGGAAATGCACACAAAGAGAGTCCTAACAAAACAGCCCTGAAAAATCTACGTTTCATGGAAACAACCTTTCTGCAAGATGAAGTGTAGAGACCCAAAACTTAGTGGTCTGCGCCTCTGTGGTTAAAAAATTTTAAGATACTGGAATGCCCACACCGTTACAAAACCGCCCTGGATGCGCGCAAACAAAATGCTTCCTATACAGCGAAGATACGAGAAAAGCGGTGAACCCAAGTCTTCGTTTTCTGATCCTTTTCATGAGAGGGATTAGGGATGCAAGGGTGTTATTGTTTATCTGACCGCAACAGCCGAGCGCAAAATATCTTATTCTGCCGCGTTCGTCAAGAAGGCTTTCCAAGCAGTTGCGATGCGTGTTGTCAATGGGCCTGCTCGACGATTCTGGAATGCATACCAGATGCCATTCAAAAACATTTCCAACCAACGATTACAATTCACAACGGGCGTTTCGTATGACAACGCTGCCCATAAAGCGGCAAGAGGTAGCGAGCCAACAATATCTGTCGGCCAATGCGCCCCCGACATCATGCGTGTAATCGACAAAACAATCAGCAATCCAAACAACAAGATTCCGCCGCCCCGATACCCGCGACGAAAGGCCATCAGGGTAAAGAATAGGGTGGAAACCACATGCCCCGAGGGAAAACTTGCTCCACTCCCCACACGGGTTTTCAGATGATAGACCGTCTTCAAATCAAACCAGTCCGGTAACGCTCCACCCGCACTACGGCGGTCAATCATGTTTTCGCACTTGTTTTGAAGGATTTGTGTGATAATAAAAATAACGCCTACCCATCCCCAAAAGGCGAGTTTCTGACAAATGCTTTTGCGCTCAAACGGAATGAGGCTGTGGATCAGAAAGAAAAGACCCAAAAAGGCAAAAACAGAAATATCGCCCATTTTTGAGTTAAAATACGCAATGAAGAGATCAAAGGACTTGCTATGCCCCAACATATGATTGAAAAAATACGCGCCCTGTTTGTCCCATTCAAAAATTACTTGCCATGTTGCTGGTGTTTTTGCCAAAACAGCAAAGACAAGACAAATGACCAAATATATTGGCCAAGTGAGACGATAAGATTCCTTCGGAAGATAGAGCGATTCCATGGGGATGACGGAGGACATGGGGCACCATTCGAATATGAGAGATATCTGGCATTGTCAAGAAGGCCACACACAAAAACAGAGTTATGCTATCACGCCTCTTTTTTGTTGCAAGAAAAAAACGTCCCAACAAAGATAGATCTCGAAAAAGACGAAACGCACAAAAACTTCAACCGAAGTTTTTGTGCGTTTCATGTGTTTCAAAGTCTTGTTTTGGGGGTTATTTTTCCAGCACAATCAGATCCATCAACTCGGTCGCGTCTTCCTGCATTTCAGAAAGTGCTTCGCGCAAATCATCAATCTCCGCCGGAGCAAGGCCCAAGCGTATGCCATACAATGAGGAGAGTACGCTCTCGGGTGAAACCCAATCAAAGCCAAAGCCCGAGATATCCGCCAAACTGTGTGCCAAGCGTACGACGGTGTATTCCGGCTCCAATTTGACCGTTTCTTCCGGCTCATCGTGCGAATGCTGAATGAGGTTCACAATAAGTGGTGGCAAATGCCACGCCTGTGCTACCCATGCACCGATTTCTACGTGGTCCAGCCCCAGCACGCCCCGCTCAATTTCCGTGAGGTACAGCGGCGATTCGGATGCGATTTCAATTACTTTCCGGTATTCGGTCGGGTACTCCAGCGCCATGAGGATGATGCCCATGTCTTGCAAGAGCGCACCGGTGTAGCACGCTTCCACTGAAAAGATACCGGGCAATTTGCGCCCAAGCATTTCCACTGCGCGCGCGGCACCAACGGCGTGCATCCAGAAGCGACGAACATCAATGACGTTTTGGTGCCGTCCAGAAAAATAATCGAATACTGACGTCGCCATGGCCAAAAAGCGTACGGTATCAAAACCGATGAGTGCCACCGCACGGCGGAGCGAATCTACCTTGCCCTGAAAACCGAAAAATGCGGAGTTGGCGATGCGGAGGATGCGTGCGGAAATGGCATGGTCGCACTGGAGAATGGCCGTGAGATCAGCAGCCGAAGCGGTATCGCTGCTCGCTGCCTCGATCACTCGCGTCATCACCTCGGGTAGCGTCGGGATTTCCATCGTAGAGAGTCGTTTTTCAACAGATGTTCGATCCAGCATGAAACATTCTTTCTCCTAACAAAAATAAAGCGAACACACCATCTACGCTATGCCTGTATTCTGTAAGGAAATCGCGCATCTGTCAAGGTATTCTGTCAATTTTTGAGAAGGGAATGAAGTCAGTTGCCCATCATTTTCCGAGTTCTCCTGCCTGGTATAACAAAACGGTAGCCGCTGCCAATGCGGCTGTTTCCGCCCGCAAAATGCGTGCGCCCAGCGACCGTGGCTGAAATCTAGCTTGCATTGCGCTGGCAATTTCCTCGGGGGTCAAACCGCCCTCGGGGCCAATCAAGGCAAGGATCGGCTCAAGCGAATCGCGGAGTGTGCATGATGCGGTTTCTGCATGCTGCACGCCGGAGTCCTCCGCTTCATGCTCTCCGCAATAAACAAACCGATGCGCAGTTTCCGGCGATTGCTCCAAAACGTTTTGGAAGGAAGGAAGCAGTCGCACGGGCATCAGGCCTGCGCGTTCGCATTGCTTGCAGGCTGAAACGACAATCTTATCCCAACGTTCACGTCGCGCGGCATCGGATTCATTATCGTCCTCTTCCATCCCGTGCCATTGTGCCACGCTACGACGCGCCTCAAAAAACCAGATTTCTCCCACGCCGAGTTCCACGGCTTTCTGGATCAAAAAATCGGCCTTTTTCCCTTTAAGCAACGCCGCGAGTAAAATTAAGCGCACGTGGGGTTCGGCTGTTGAAGCCACCTGCGTGTTCACTTGGACGGTTGCAGCGCCTCGTCCCGCTGAGGTTAACTCGCCATCGTAAAAAAATCCCCGCCCGTCAAACAAACGCAACGAGTCGCCGACGGCAAGGCGTAAAACGCGCAGCGCATGGCGCGCTTCGTCAGGCGGCAGTTCCACATTCGCGGAAACCTTGGCTTGGGGACAGTAGAAGATGCGGGGATGGGACATAAAATGGTTTGAGTTTCTCAAGAACGATACAAAGTTTTTTCCAACGGTGTCGCAATGGCATCGCCTATGGCATGCAGAAATTGGATATCGCTCTCCGTCCACGCTTCGTGCAAATGTGTATAGTTTACCATGATGATGCTAAATAGGCCTCCGGCTTTGTTTTGCAACGGGAGGGAAAGATTCGAGACATACCCGTACTTTAGCAACATGGCCTTTTCGGATGTGGCTTCATGGGGGAGGGATGATGCATTTGGAATCCCCAGCGCTTGACCGGTTTTCAGCATATCGCGCAACCAGCGGAAGGGGGAAAAATCGGTTCGATCTCCAATTTCGATTTGTTCCTCGCTGAAATCGGCATGATCCGATTCCCACTTATGCGTTAACACCATTTGTTTCATCTCGGGAAGGGCGAGGATATAAGTCGAATCGGCATCCAGCATTTCCCCCACCAGTTCTAAAATTCCGGAGAAATCTGGGGCGTTTCCTGCCAAGAGGCGTTGCACGCGTAACAATGACTCAGCGCTCTTCAACTGGCGTTCCAGACGCTTTTTGCATTCCACGTCACGGCTCACGTCGCGAATCATTTCCACCACGCCCGTAACTTCCTGATTAGCGTTTAAGAGCGGGTAGGCATTGAATTCTGCCCATCCGGTTTTATCTGGGGCAAAGGGATTTGGCCCAGTAGAGCGTTGGGCGGTTTTCTTTCTGATCGCGCGTACGCAGGGGCAATCCTGGCAGGGTTTGCCCGCATTAAAAACATCGTAGCAAAATTTGCCCTCCAGTGGCATTTGCTTGGTGGTACACATTTTTTGCAAATGGGCATTCACGCGTTGTATTCGCTGGTCTCTGTCCAGCACCACAACAGATTCCTGAATGGAATCCAGTGTTTGCTGCAAGAAACGGCTATTTGCCAGTTCACGATCGCCCGCTTCTTTAAAAGGGGTCATGTCCAGGAGCGTAATAATACTCGCGGATTTTCCGTCCCAAGCGCTCAGATTGGCCGTTATTTCACAATGACGAATCGCCCCGCTTTTTGTTCGGAGTTCACAGGAGAAACGCGTGGGAACGGTTTCCCCGCGTTGACGCGCTTCGGCCTGTTTGGTATACAAATCGCTTTGTTCTGGAGGCAACAGCAGGGCAATAGAATTTCCGATTAACTCTTCGCGACGGTATCCCGAGAGAGTGGACAAAGCGGGGTTGGCATAAACAATAATGACGCCTTGAATAATAAAAATGGGCGTGCCCGTATTTTCTGCCAGTGCAAAGAAACGATTTTGACTCTCCTTCAATTCCTGCGAAGCGCGCTTACGTTCGCTCACATCCGAATAAAAATCGAGCGTGGCTGGCTTGCCTTCCCACTCGATCAGAACCGTGCTGATCCCCGCCCAACGCACCTCACCATCCTTGCGGATGGCACGGAACTCATACTGTTGCGGGGTGGCATCTCCCGCAAGTTGCGCCATATAAACTTCCACCACCCACTCGCGGTCTTCTGGGTAGATCAAGTCAAAAGCACACATCTTGGCAAGTTCTTCTGCTGTATACCCCGATAGGGCGCACAATGCGGAATTGACGAAAACTAACTTATCATCCTGGCAAATGGCAATCCCTTCTGTGGCATTGTCCACCAAACTTCGATAGCGCTGTTCGCTTTGCCGCAGTTGCATTTCCGTTGCAGTGCGTTCATGCATGGCAGTGCTCAACTCCGCGTTGATGGCTGTTAGTTCTTGGTTAATTTCCGTCAGTTGCGCATTGCGCAAAGTGACCTCACGGTGGGCCGCTTCTAATTCATATCCGCGCTCCTGCACTTTTTCTTCGGTTTCTTCCAGTGCCTTTTGCAATTCTTCCTCAACGCGTTTACGCGGGGTTACATTTTCATGGATGAAGATGATTTGCAACACTTGGCCCTGATCATCCAGAACGGGAAACGCAGCTGAGTTGAGCCAGAGTTTCATATCCGGCGCTTCCGGGGTCAGGTCGTGTGGATTATAGCAACATTCTCCTGTCCAGAAGGTAATTCGGCCCTCTTTCAACTTGAGCAGGTTATCGTAAAACGGCATGCTTTTCAGCACCGGGTCGTCAAAAATATTCCATCCCGCAGGCAGGTCTGCCATTGCAAGGGTACGGAAAGCCGCGTTGGTTCGAACCACATGCCCTTCCGGGTCGCAAATGCCAATCGCATACGGATTCAATTCAAAAAATTGCTCCACTATTTTGCGATCCCGTAAAGCAGCGGACTGCGCTTCTTGCAAAAGAATCGCATTCCGCCGTTCGCGGATCAAGCGCGCCATGCGGGAGGAGATCAATTCCAAAATCTTTTCCGAGTGGATATCAAACACGCCCGGGCTGGCGTTGCTCAGGTTAAGCGCCCCAAACAATTCGCCGCGCACGCGTAGCGGAATACACATAAGCGAGCGAATTTGAATGCGCTTACCCGGTACGGGAATAAACTCCGGGTCAAGCATGACGTCGGGAACCGACTGCGTGACACCCGTTTCCAATGCGCGCCCCACAATGCCCTGACCGCTTTCAAAACGCGCGCCCGTCCATTCGCCCGGACGAAAGAAGGTCGCGCGATCCTGGCTGAAACTGCACGCGCATCGGAGTTCCAAACTATTGCGTTCTTCGTCCCACAACATGAGTGAGCAGTTGTCGGCAAACAACCCGCGTGCCAGCACTTCCAGCAGGCTGGAATAGAATTCCTCATCACCCAGCGCGGTTTCATCCAAATCATCTATTCGTCGGAGTATGGAAATTTCCTGAACAATTTTCTCATAGCACGCGACGGACTGTCGCAAAATGTCAGCGGCTTGCGGGGGGAAGGAGGGGGGAAGGGAAGAGGATGCCATGTTACACCTTTTCTATAGAGAGGCGTTTTCTCGCTGGGCATATATTAAACCAAAAGGAGTGTGGATGGAAAGGAATTCCATCTCCGGTGCTAAAAAACTACAGGTGGGAAATTTTCGTAGCGTGTTTTAGGGCGGGATTACAATCGTTCCCGTGGGTGCTGGTGTTTGGGCGCTTCCATTCGTCCGGCTTTGATGAGTAGGCGTTCATAAAATTCCAACAACCGGGGGAAGACCTTTGCCGGGCTGCACTGCCCCTTTGCAAACAAAATGGTTTCCGAAGAAATCCGGCGACGCAATTCTGCATCGTTGAGTAAACGACGCATGGCCTGTGCCAACAACAGCGCATCGCCCATCGGATAGATCAAGCAGTTGCTGTCGGGGATCAGCAGATCCTTCGTGCCACCCGTCAAGGTTCCAATCACTGGCATCCCCGCCGCGAATGCTTCCACAATCGTGCCCGGCATTCCTTCATGCACCTCGGAGGTAAATAAAAAGATATCGTGCTCACGATACTGCGCGGGCATCAACCGATGTGGCAATGATCCCAGATATTGCACGCGTTCTTTCCACGGCGCATTTTCCAGTTTGGGACGCAGTAGATTTTCCATATCGGCTTCTTCAATCGGCCCGCAAAAATCTACTTGCCAGCCCTCTGGCTGCATTTCCCACAGCATGTCCAGCGCACGTAGCGTGGTGTGCAGTCCCTTGCCCGCGCACAAACGACCCGCCCAGAAAAAACGCAGTGCACCATCTTCCGATTTTGTACGCGCAGGCAATCCTTCAAAAAGGGCGGAATCGTAGGTGATGTACGAGATGTGCGTGTTGCGAAAACTAATGCCAGCAAGGTTGACGAGTTCTCCCAGGGCGTGCGAAACCAGCACGGCGTTTTCTGGATGCCAATCTTCCAAATCGGGCGTGAGCATTGTGTGGTAGATGCTTCTGAACAGAGGTTTCAGTGCGCTACCCCACGCTGACTGTGCCGGACGTGCCCAGTACTGCGGCAATCCGTTGCTTTTTCGGAAATTGGCCAGCCACTCATCCATCAAATGGTACACCAATATGGGTGTACTGCGCTGCGCTTCCATCACGATGCCCGAGGCTAGTTTTACCATATTCCACAGCACAACAATATCGGGTTTAAATTCCGCAAGGTGTTGTCGAAATGTTCCAACATCTTTAAACTCGCGGTTCCAATAAGAAGTGTCGGTAATATCTTTCCAGTAACGCAGTTGCAGCGCGCGATACACCTGGATGCCTTCGGGGGGCGTTTCGTCGTCCACATTCTCTCGCCGGTAGTTACCCGTCAGGATTCGCACTTCGTGTCCGTTTTCAGCCAGCCATTCTGCGGCAGCAGCGCAGTGCAGTTCATAGCCCCCGATGTAGTGAGGCGGGTAGTAGTTGGTAACGTAGAGGATGCGCATAGCGTTTATCAGAAAATCAGACCACGAATGAACTCACCTGTTGTAGCACGATTCGCGGTTCAACTTATTATCATTGTCCTCCCCATATCGCCAGTCCCTTGCTAACAAACCGCACGAAAACAAAACGCCCTTTGATGATAAGTTGCGTTTCATCTTTGCCGCAGGGGAATTGCTGTGGCTGTGTGCAGAGAAAATATTAAATTAATGTCCACCCGGTGGCACATCTTCGGGAGCCATGCGCACAAAGTGTGTGTAATCTTCAAGGAACAACAGGTGGCACGTTCCGATGGGGCCGTTACGCTGCTTGGCGATAATCAGGTCAACCTGACTGACGGACGGCTGATTTCCCCGCTCCTCACCGGCCTCGCGCTCCGGCCGGAATACGCGGTGCAGGAACATAACGACGTCAGCGTCCTGCTCGATAGCGCCCGATTCACGCAAGTCAGACAGGCGGGGTTTGGCATCTTTGGCCGTGCGGCTTTCGACACCGCGACTGAGCTGCGACAACGCCAGCACAGGCACATTGAGGTCGCGAGCGAGCGCCTTGAGCATACGCGAAATCTGCGACACTTCCTGCTGCCGGTTTTCCACATTGCTATGGCGAATGCTCATAAGCTGCAAATAGTCGATGACGATGAGCGACAGTTCTGGCACGCGGCTTTTGAGCCGTTGCGCTTGCAGACGGAGTTCGGTGGGGTCAAGACCCGCGGTGTCGTTAATATAAATGGGAAGTTCGCGGAGCGCCGTCAGTCCGTCCTGGAACTTCCTCAGTTGTTTCTCGCTCATCATGTTTTTGCGGAGCAAGTCCATCGGAATTTCCGCCTCGGTACAAACGAGACGCTGGATTAATTGATCGCGCGACATTTCGAGGCTGAACACAGCGGCGGCGGGATGCTTGAACTCATCGCCAAATTCGCGCTTGTGTCGGCAGGCGGAGACAGCCATGTTCAACGCAAGCGAGGTTTTACCCACGGACGGACGCGCGGCCAAAATCATCAAGTCGGACGGGTGCATACCACCCGTCATTTTGTCCAGATCGGATAACCCGGTTGGTAGCCCAGAAACCTCGTCGCGTTTTTCCGCGCGATGCACCACGTCCAGGAAAACCTGCGATGCTTCTTCATCAATCGAGCGAAACTCGCCTGCGGAGGAACGGCCCGACAGGATATTAAAAATCTTTTGCTCGGACGCCTGGAGCAGCGATTTCGCATCATCGCTCTCGGTATAGGCATCCTCGGCAATCTCGGCGCTAGTGCGGATCAAACGGCGCAGCAGCGACTTTTCATGCACAATCTTCGCATGGTGCAGCACGTTGCCGGGGGAGATAACATACTGCTCCAGCCCGGTTACATACGCAGCGCCACCGACCTTCTCCAGCACACCCTTGCGCTCCAACTCATTGACAATTGTGAGCGGGTCAATCGGCTTGCTGTCCGCCGCCAGATCCAAAACAACGCGGTAAATTTCCTGATGCCGC
>DNPO01000185.1:0-194 GCA_003501375.1 Candidatus Sumerlaeota bacterium
GGCTGGTTTGGGCGATCAGGAAGAACGGACGCATATTGCCGTTCCGCCGAACGGGGAAATGCTCGCCGTGTTGCGAGATATTGCGACGTTGACATCGGATTGGCGGAAAGCAACCCCGAACAGACTATCTGCAGATTGCGCAGATTAAAAACAACCCCCCTAACCCCGTTAATCCACAGATTACACAGATTTCA
>DNPO01000185.1:506-6223 GCA_003501375.1 Candidatus Sumerlaeota bacterium
TGAAATCTGCGTAATCTGTGGATAATGCAGTATGGTTTTGAAGTTAATCTGCGTTATCTGCGCAATCTGCGGATAGCCTGTTGAAGTTCTTGGTGGTTCAAAATCGGTGGATATGGAGTTCACATGACGGAAAATGAAGGTTTGGAAGAAGTTGGCCCCGAAACAGAGCGCGTGGTATTGGTCGGATTGCAACGCGATGCCGATACTCTCGAGTCCGCTGAACTCTCTTTGGATGAACTCGAACGCTTGGTGGACAGTTGCGGGGGCGAGGTAATCGATAAAAAAGTGATTCGTCTGCGCGATCCGCAGCCATCCACGCTGATTTCCAAAGGCCATTTGGAAATGTTGAAGCCGTGGGTGGATGCTTCTGAGGCGGATATTTTTTGCATTGATGATGATTTTAGTCCTGTGCAACAGCGCAACTTGGAAAAGTATTTGGGTTGTCGCGTGCTCACCCGCACGGAAATCATTTTGGATATTTTTGCCACCCACGCTCGCACGCGCGAAAGCATGACGCAGGTGGAATTGGCGCAGTTGAAATATCGCTCAACGCGGTTGATCGGAGCGGCCATTGCCTCGGCAAAAATGGGGGGTGCAAGCGCGCGTATTGCGACCCGTGGCCCGGGCGAAATGCAGTTGGAAATGGACCGGCGACACATCCGCGAACGCGTGCAGCGGTTGGAACGGAGCCTGCAAGTTATCCGGTCGCAACGCGCGATTCAGCGACAACGTCGCATGAAATCCGGCATGCCGCTGGTGGGAATTGTTGGTTATACAAATGCTGGTAAGTCTACGCTGCTCAATCGTCTAACTCAAGCCGGAGTGCTGGCAGAAAACCGCTTGTTTTCCACGTTGGACACCACGGTGCGGTCGCTTGCGATGCCCGGCGGATTCGAGGTGGGGCTGATCGATACCGTTGGGTTTGTGAGCAAATTACCCCACTCGTTGGTCGCGGCATTTCGCGCGACGCTTGAGGAAATTACGTACGCCGATATTATCTTGCACGTGGCTGATGCAACGTCGCCGCGACTGGATATTGAGTGTGCTGCAACGGATGAAATTTTGACATCGCTCAAGTGTGAAACCACGCCGCGCCTGACGGTGTGGAACAAGATTGATCGAATAGATGACCCCGTTGAGTTGCGGTTATTGCCGCACAATCGACCGCCTGCCGTGGCGATTTCTGCGTTGGAAAATCTGGGAATTGCAGAATTGTTGTCTGCTGTCGAAAAAATGGTGTTGGAACATGGGCACATGGCGACGCTGCTGATTCCGTATGATCGCTACGATCTGGTGGCGCGGTTGCATCGGGAAAGTCAGGTATTGGATTCGCGCGATGCGCCGGAGGGGAAATTATTGCGCTGTCGCCTGGCCCCGCATTTGTCCGCGGTAGTGGCGGAGTATTTATATACTGGCGCGTGGGATGATGAGGAAGAGGTGGTGGACGAAGCGTACGAGGAGACACAAGAAGACCTTCAAAACCCCGACTCTCGCTGAGACGCAGATAACTTCAAAGATTACTCAAGATGGATAAGCAGGATTTGCAGGATAAAAAACATCCTGTAAATCCTGCTTATCCATGTTCTTTTTTGTGTTCCCTATTCTTCGGATGCAGCCACGACATCGTCTTGCGTCACCGTGATGCGCACCGGACGTTGTTGACGCATACGAAGCATCGTGATGGCGTTGGAAGTAAGGATGAAGCATTCCAGCAAGGTACCACCAATGGAGCCACTGAGGTAGTTGTTGGTTAGCCAACAGATGGTGCTGGTGAACAATCCCAGTCGCATGGGTATCCCGCGCCAGAAGAAAAGCGCAATGGTTGCAATGGCGGAGCCCACGATGGGGAGTAAATCAGCTGCATGGTGGACATGGGGGACGCACAGAATGAGTAAAAGCACCATCATGGCCGCGGCAGCCCATGCAGAGCGTGTTTTCAGGGAAAGGCCGGTACGGATGCCAGCAACAAAGGCGCTGTAGAGTGCTGTGGGGTTGCCCAGCAGAAAAAAGTGGAGGGCGTAGGTAAAACTTTGCAGACTGTTTAAGAACTTGAGGCGGTTGTCTCTTTGCTGGAGGAAAGCGGCAATACCTAAAATCATAGCGCTGTACCCGACGCATTGCGCAGGGGAAAAAATGTGGTGGATGTCGGAAAACATGGAGGGGGCTTTTGTCGTGGGATGACCTACAGGCGGGAAGGCGTGGCATTGCACCATCACCTTCTTGGATTGTAGCAAATTGAACCGGCAATTGCATCTGGCAAATTTTTAGCAGCATTCCGGGGGTGCGCGAACAGGAAGTGCGCTTGGCCTGGATGGTAAAAAATCATACATAAGGAAATATATAGCCTTGGAGGAGTTCCAGGGAATGACTTGCCCCTGAATGACAATAACTTTGACAAATTTGGTATGGAAGGCTAAAGTTTTGCATGAGCGGCGGCAAAGGGGCGCCTGAAGAATATGCGGAATAAAAAAGTTCGATGGATGTTGCTGGATGCGTTTTTGAGCGTATCCTCTCTCATCCTGGCCTATATCTTGTTGTTTTACTCGTTTCGATATGCGGGGTCGTCTCACGATGCTCGCACCATTTTTCAGCAGTATTTTGCCCAGGCGCTGCAAATCGTTTTCTTCGCGATGCTCCTACGTGGCATTTTGTATTATACTTTTGACCTTTACAGCGGCATTTCCCGCTATGCGGGATTGCATGAATTGCGTCAAATTGGGGTGTCGGTTTCCAGTGGAACACTGGTTCTGATTGTCTGGAATTTTGCGACATTCTATGTTTTCAAGTATAAAGAATTTTCCCAGAACGTACCGACGTGGGTTCCGGTGCCGGTGTTGGTATTTGACTGGCTGGCGTGCGTGATGCTGTTGGGTGGTTCGCGGATGGCCAAGCGCATGTGGAATCTGACGCACTTGGCGCGGCGCGCGGGCGTTGAAAATGTGCTTATCATTGGCGCGGGCGACGTGGGCGAACTCGCTTCGCGGAGTTTCATTCAGAATCCCCAGTTTGGCTTCCGGCCTGTGGGCTATGTGGATGACGATAAGAATTTGTGGAAAAAGCAAATCCACGGTTTGCCAGTGCTGGGTGGTGTGCAGCATTTGCCGGATTTGATCCAGCACCACCAGATTACCGAAGTCATTGTGGCAACGCCGAAACCGTCGTTGCACTTTTTGGATGCCATTGTGGCGATTTGTGAGCGTGCGCACGTTGGGTTCAAAATCGTGCCCGCCGTGAGCGATCTGATGACCGAACGGGTTTCGATCAATCAGGTGCGTAACGTGGAAATTGAAGACTTGCTCGGGCGCGAACCGGTGGATTTGGCGTTGAAGCCAGAGTCGAACTACCTGAAGGGCGAGGTGGTACTGGTGACGGGTGCGGGCGGTTCGATTGGGTCGGAACTTTGCCGCCAGATTATTGCTGCCAACCCGCGGCGGTTGTTGGTGCTGGGGCGCGGCGAAAATAGCGTGTACGAAATTACTACGGAACTGAATTTCAAACACCATGCGTCAAATGTGGTGCAGATTATCGCTGACGTGCAAGATGCCGCGCGTCTGGAATCGATTTTTACGCAGTACCGCCCGACCGTAGTGTTCCATGCCGCTGCGCATAAGCACGTGCCGCTGATGGAACTGCACCCCGGTGAAGCGATCAAGAACAATGTGTTCGGGACGTTTAATGTCGCACACCTTTCGCACAAGATGGGTGTGAAACGGTTTATTCTGATTTCGACCGATAAAGCGGTGCGTCCCAGCAGCGTGATGGGTGCGACAAAACGCGTGGCGGAGATGATTGTTTCGGCCTTCAGCCAGGAATCGAAAACCACGCAGTATATGACCGTGCGTTTTGGCAACGTGCTGGGCAGCCGCGGATCGGTGGTGCCGTTGTTCCGTCGCCAGATCGCGGTGGGCGGACCGGTTACGGTGACACACCCGGATGTGGAACGCTACTTTATGACGATTCCCGAAGCGGTGAATTTGGTGCTGCAGGCGGGCGCGCCCGGGATGAACGGACAACTGTTTCTGTTGGATATGGGCGAGCCGGTGCGCATTGCCGATATGGCGCGTCGCATGATTGCGCTGTCGGGTTTTGAGCCGGGGCAGGACATTGATATTCAGTACACGGGGCTGCGTCCGGGCGAAAAGTTGAAGGAAGAACTGCTGACGCATACCGAAAATATTATCCAGACTGCGCACTCAAAAATCTTTGCTACGGAAGTGGATAAACCGCGTTTGGAGACGGTGAAAAACTGGCTCCGGCGCTTTGATGAGGTTGTGTCTACGCAGGACAATGCCCAAGTGTTGCGAGAACTGATGCGCGTAGTGCCGGAATTCCACGCGGTGGATATTGCGGAACTGAACGCCAAGATACAGGCGTAAGCCTGATAAGGCTTATGAGGCTTATAAGCCCTATAGGACTTATTTTTATGCGCTTTCTCGACGACATTCAACTGGTGGATTGTTTTGAGCGGCTGCACCAGCATTTGTTGCGACAGGAACCTGCGCTGCAAAAACGTGGTGAAGCGCTTCCTCCCTTCGCGTATCGCTTGCAGCCACTGGCTTACTTTCTCACGCATCTGGTAGGATTACTGACGGAGTTGGACGATCAAACGGCCGAGGGGCAACGGCGCATTCGCAAGTTTTTATTGGAACTCGATGATCGGCGTCCCTCGGAATTTTTGCAAGAGCGCTTGATGGTGCGCGAAAAAGGCGGCGTGTTGCAGAAGCCGCTGGGCGCGGTGCAAAAAGAAAAGTTGCGGGAATCTATTTGTGCGCTGAAAGATTTGGAAGATGCGCATGGCTGTTCCGATAAACCCTTTGGCGTTATTTTTGATGCCGTGTTGAAGCGGCTGGAACACTTACCCGGCCGGGTGGAGTGGCTTTGCAAAACCTTGCCATGTCTTTCACTGTTGAACGCGATGCGGTTTCTCAGCCGCATCGGTTACCCCGTGGTAGTCCCGGACACCCCCTGCCAAACCTTTTTGTTTCGCCTGGGATTTATTGAGCGTATGGGCGCGGCATCCGTGATTCAATATCAGGTGTGCGCGGTGGGTGCGGAACTTGCCCGCACGCTCCAGCGTTCCGAGGTGGAAATCAATTTGTGGATTCGCGCTTTTACGGGCGGGCTGCGCGATCTCGCGCCTGCCACCGCGCTGTGCGGACGCAAACCGCTTTGCGAGCGGTGCGGGCTAACGTCATATTGTCAGTATTATCGCTTCCGCCGTCCCGCGGCAAGTAACACGGAAGCGCCGCTACCCATCAAGCAGTGGCGAACATCGGATCGTCCCCGTGAGCGGTTGGAAGAGTTGGGCGCGCATGCGTTGGAAGATAGCGAACTGTTGGCGATCATGCTGCGCACCGGCTCGGGCAAGATGCACGTGCTTGATCTGGCGCGCAAACTGCTGGAGAAGTTTGGATCGCTCCAAGGTATCGAAGACGCTTCAATGGAAGAATTGCAAAAAGTTCACGGTATCGGGCGCATGAAGGCGATTGAGTTACGCGCCACGTTTGAACTGGGGCGACGCCTGGCGTTGAAGCCGATCAAGGCGGGTGATGTAATTGAATCGAGCGATGATGTATATTTCGGCTATCGCGGGCGTTTCCAGCGAGTGAAGCATGAAGAGTTTCTACTGCTAATGCTGAACAATAAAAACAAAGTTATCCGCGAAGAGTTGGTTTCCACCGGCGGGTTGGACGCGTCGATTGTGCAACCGCGCGAGG
>DNPO01000185.1:6554-7959 GCA_003501375.1 Candidatus Sumerlaeota bacterium
CCGAGCGGCGACCCGGAACCGAGCCATGATGATTTTGTGATAACGACGCGCTTGCAAGAGGCGGCGGACCTGTTGCAAATCCGCGTGTTGGATCACGTTATTATTGGCACGAATTCGTATTATAGTTTTACGGAAAGTTCCGTGGTGGTGCCGGACGAGAAATAACGAATAATAACAACATTACCACAGAGGTACAGAGGACTGGAAAAAACAAAGGTTCTTGCTGTTCTCTGTGTCTCTGTGCCTCTGTGGTAAAAGGGGTTTTGCTTTGGGTGAACGTTTTTACAAACCCGTTACAAAACTTTCGCGCAGGGTGTGATAGGCTGCGCATGATAGAGAGGGCTTTGCCCTTGACTTCGCCTGCCCGATGCGCAAAATAAACCCATTGTCTTTTGGAACCGTCATCTTGAACAACCAAGGAGTTTTTCCCATGAACGCCGCCGCTATTTCCACTCGTCGTTGGAATCATCTTTTATTGTGCGTGTTGCTGTTCGCGAGCATGCTCTGGATCGCGTTGCCGCTGGGTGCGGAAGAATCAGCAAACCCTGAACTTTCACCAGTAATGCTCCGATTAAAAGAAATGGAAGCATACAAGAATCATAATTTTAAAGAAGCGTTAGATATTTACCAGCAATTGTTGCTGGATACAAAAAACACCTCACAAACAACTCCAACTGATTTGGGACGAGCGATTGTTTGTTTGGCGCAGTTAAGTCGTTTGAAAGAAACTGATATGTTGTTGGAAAAGACGGTTGAAGTACATGCTGACAACTGGAAAATGTTGCGAGAGGCTGCAACGATTTACAAAGATAAATTACTCAATCATGATGGTGTCTTGGTCGAGGGGAAATTTGAACGTGGATCACATCGAGGTCAAGATAAGTATGCCAACGCGGTTGATCGTGATCGTGTACGGGCGCTGCAACTGTATGTACAAGCAATGAAAGCAGCAGAAAAAACAAAAGCAACAAAAGACGATGGCTTGTCTGATTTGTATAAGGAAATGGAACTGGCCTTGCAGATGGGCCGGTCGGGACAAAATAATTCGTGGGAACTCCAGACGCTTTCGGACTTGACCACCTTGCCTGATTATGAGGAAGGCTATCACTATGGTCGAGGCGGCGGTACCCAAGGCGCTCCAGTGAATGAGAAGGGGAATCCGGTTTTTTATAACGTCCCGCAATCGTTTGAATCGGCGCAAAACGATGGCGAGCGCTGGCGTTGGTGTCTGGATAAAATGGTCAGGTTGGATGCGGGACGGCGCAATTATGCAAATAGCCGCCTTGCCGATTTTTTGCGCCAACAGTTCGATGTGCAAACACTTGCAGAGTACAGTTGGTTCAAACGCGCTCCATCGGATGATGATAAAAAAGACGAGAGCGGCACCTATGCCATGCACACGCTG
>DNPO01000185.1:8231-8655 GCA_003501375.1 Candidatus Sumerlaeota bacterium
GCGAAGACGAGACCATTGCAAAGTTGGCCGTCGGGGTTCGGCGGTTCAAATTACCCGACGACCAGAACTTTATTAAGTTGTATCGGGAGAATAAAAACTATCGCGCGTTGGCTGAGATTTTCCAGAACCGCCGTCAATACGATAAGGCTCTCGAAATGTGGCGCGTGGAACTGGAGCGTATTGGAAATGTTGAGCATGGCTGGCGTAAAGTCGTTGTTGCCAGCATCGATCAGATCGAAAAGCCTTGGGGGCAGTTTGAACCCGTTATGACGCAGCCCACCAGCGAAGATGGCGCATCCGTGGACTTTCGTTTTCGCAATGGCAAGCAGGTGCAGTTTGAGGCGCACGAGGTGAAGGTGAAGGAATTGCTTGACGACGTGATGGAATACATCGAGTCAAAACCGAACCAACTCAATTGGGAGAA
>DNPO01000378.1:0-1562 GCA_003501375.1 Candidatus Sumerlaeota bacterium
TCGTTGTATGCCTTTACCTGCTAACACTTGCATGTGCCGTCTGGCGCATGGGGGGGGTAAAAACACTTTTTTCCAAGCACTCTGAACCAAACTTCCTCTGGCGGGATGCGCTAGTACTGGGGTGTTACTCTCTCACGCTGGCATCTCCGCTTTTAGAGACGCACCACTTTACCAATTGTATCCCCGGGTGGATTTTCTTATTCCACGATTATTTAGAGCGCCGTTGCGGCCATGTTTATTTCATACTTTCGTTGTTTCTGTGGATTGGAATTTTTTCAGCGCGGGAAATGTCTGGGCATGCGGTGCAATTTGTCATATCGCCCATGTATTGCGCCACTTTCTGCCTCTTATTTCTTTGGTTGATAACGATTTTGCACATCTTGTTTTTCCTTGAGAAAACTACAAAGGTTCCAGTATACTCAAACGTCGGTTCGGATAACGCTGTGTGAACCGTCGTTTTTTTTGCGCTCTTGGGCGCCTGGGCGATTATCAAATCACTGGAATAATTTCTTATGCGTCTATTTTCCGCAGGATTAACCGATAAAGGTCTGAGACGACCGGGGAATGAAGATTCTCTGGTCTGTCGTGATGATCTGGGCCTTTACATGGTGGCGGATGGCATGGGTGGGCATGCTGCGGGAGAGGTCGCGTCTGGTACTGCAGTTGAGGTGGTGACAAAGTATGTGCAACAATCGTTGAATGAGTTAACGATTATAACAGATAGTTCTCCTACTTCAACCACGCCGCGGGAAGTATACGGGAAGATTATTGTTGATGCTGTTTTGACGGCTAACGAACAAATTTGTGCACAGAGCGCTCAAAACTCCGAGTGGGAGGGGATGGGAACGACCATCAGTGGCTTTCTGGTACAAGGCTCGTTGCTCTGGTTGGCACATGTGGGGGATTCGCGCGTGTACCGCCTGCGTGGGGGTGCGCTGGAGCAATTAACGGACGACCATTCCTGGGTCAACGAGCAAATTCGCCGAAAGATGCTTACTCCGGAAGAAGCAAAAACGCATCGTTGGCGCAATGTGATCACGCGCGCGTTGGGGCATAAACTTGATTTGCGTGTGGATGCGGGCATGGTAAAGATTGTACCTGAGGATATTTACCTGATTTGTTCTGATGGACTCACGGGGATGGTGGATGATCCATTGATTGAAACAATACTCAAAAGTTTTTCTTACGACCTTCCCTCGGCTTGCGCCACGCTGGTACAAAAAGCCAACGAAGCGGGTGGAATTGATAATATTACTGTAATTTTGTTGAAGGCTGCCGGGGAGTAGAAACTAATCATTGAGGTTTTCCTATGCAACGTTGCTCTGTCTTTGTTCTTCTCATACTCATTTCACTTACCTTTGCCGCATGTAACTCCTTCGATGGCGACAAGGTATACATTCCTGATACCCAATATGAAACCGCCAAACGGATTTATAATGAAACGGGTTCCGTGCAGTTGACCGCCGGGCGCTTGAAAGAACTGCATTGGCGTTCTGGGGAAATCAACGAAGCGGTCTATCGTCTTACCAAGCAATACGAAATCAATAAGAATTAGGAATGAG
>DNPO01000378.1:1872-2621 GCA_003501375.1 Candidatus Sumerlaeota bacterium
TGATTGATATCGCATGCCTGAGCCTCTTGCCACATCGCCTCTTTGGTTGCAGCATAGCGGACTTCCGCAATGGTTGAACGACGAGGTGCATAAAAACGCTTGGTTGGTGTTTAAAACTGTGGTTGAGATTGATTGTTTGCGCAACGCAAAACCGGATTCCATCGAAATTCCGCCGTCAGAAATCGCCAAATTTTGTGGTCTGGAACCCAAGTCCGTTATGCGGATTCTAGAGGGCTTGCGCAAGAAGAAATGCCTTGCGCTTTTTTTGCCGGATCATCCCGACGAGACCGCGCTGATTGAGATCAAGACGCCGTTGCCCACGCCGCGGCTCATAACGGAGGTGCTGGATGAATTTCCGTTTAATTGCCAAGAGTCAGGAACGCAGTATCGTTATGCCATAGTCGATACTGTTCCAGAAAAAGTAATTTCGGCTGGGAAACGCGAGTTACAACGTGTTGTCGATTTGTATTTGAATACCATTGGTTTCAAGATGAACACGTTTATTTTGGATGAACTGCGGTTGCTGTGCCAACGTTTTGAGCCGGAAGATGTGGAAAAAGCCTTTACCCGCGCAGCAAAAAACGATATAAGAAGTCTAGGGTGGGTTGCCAAGGAACTTTATCGCGTGAATAAAAAGCGGAGCAAGCCAGCAACCGCCCCGGAAGAACCATGAAAAAAACACCCGAGTCTCGTACCCTCACCTCTCTTGCTGATACGGATATTCCCTTACCCGCACAAAATCCTGCTTT
>DNPO01000330.1 GCA_003501375.1 Candidatus Sumerlaeota bacterium
GGAAACACCCTCTTACAGGGCTGTTTTGATTTTTGGATTTACCCCAGGGTTGCGCTTCGCTTACCCTGGGCTGTCCACTTTTGCCCCGTTGGGGCAGGTCAATGCGATATTTAGGCTTACAATTGCAGAGGCGCAGCCCATATAAGCATTATTCCTGCAAAGCGAAGGAGAGTGCCATGCGTCTGCAAAACGAATTATGCCATGCGTAACCATTTGCTTGCCCCAACGGGGCAAAAGTTGGCACCCCAGGGCAAGCGAAGCGCAGCCCTGGGTGCAATTCGAAAAAGAATACAAGCCCTGGAGGGGCGGCACCTACCTTCTCACACACGCTCTAAAGAAGCGGCGGTGAAAAGAACTGAACCGATGATCATATTCCCGGAACCTCCGTGCCTATAATCAAACCACAAAATGTTTAGGCCACCCCTGTTCAAATATTTCGCAGGGAAAGCTTGCCCCAAAGCAATGTGTTGGTTATTTTAAAGGGGTGAAAATCGACCTTCATACTCTGGGTAGTGTTTTCACGGAGTGAAAAATCGGTGGTGTTTTACCTCAAAGGAATTCCTCCATGCCTCTGATTGATGCGCTGTTCCAAACTCTGATCGACGAAAACGGTTCCGACCTGCATCTGGCGCAGGGACAACCGCCAAAGTTGCGCAAGCATGGCAACATTCGAAAAATAAATAATGAAGTCCTGACAGAAGAAAAAATCACACTCCTTCTCTCGGAAATAGCCAAGACGGATCGCTGGGAGCATTTTCTCGAATCCGGCGACCTTGACTTTGCCTATTCTCTGGGAGAGGAAGCGCGGTTTCGCTGCAACTACTATCGCCACAGCAACGGAGTCGGAGGCATTTTCCGTATTATTCCGCGCGATATCCTCTCCATCGAAGAACTGAATTTACCGCAGGTGCTGACCACATTTGGGGAATTCAACAAGGGCATGGTGCTGGTCACTGGGCCAACGGGAAGCGGTAAATCTACTACACTGGCTGCAATCATTGACCACATTAATTCCAATACCGCGCGACACATCCTGACCATCGAAGAACCTATCGAGTTTGTCCACACAAACAAAAAGTCAATTATTGTGCAACGCGAAGTGGGAATTGATACCGGTTCGTTTGGCGAGGCATTGCTGGATGCGGGGCATGCCGACTGCGATGTTATTCTGGTGGGCGAAATGCGCGATCTGGAAACGATCAGCCTGGCCATCAGCGCAGCGGAAGCAGGGAACCTGGTATTTGGCACACTGCACACCAACAGCGCGGCCAAAACAATTGATCGTATTATTGACGTTTTCCCACCCGACCAGCAACCGCAAATTCGGACCATGCTGAGCGATTCGCTGAAAGGTGTTTGCTCGCAGTTGCTCTTGAAACGCAAGACCGGTGGCCGTATTGCAGCAAACGAGATATTGCTCCAAACGATGGCGGTATCCAACATCATTCGCGACGGCGGCGGATCATTAAACAAACTGCATTCGGTGATGATGGGCGGCAGAAGCGTGGGCATGCAGATGATGGATGATGTGATTGAAAAGTATTATCACGATGATTTGATCACGGGATACGAAGCGTATATGAAGGCGTTAGACAAGGAGCGGTTTGAGCGCTACCGCGACGAAACAGAATAAAAAAATGGTTCACCACGAAGGCCCGAAGAAAAAAATAAACATCGGACAGGTCGGCCGAATTCGACGGGTCTGTCCGATTGGTTTTGGATGCGAGTAAAATAAAATATGGGATTCAACAAAGCGCTGAGATATTTACTATTAGGCCTGCTTCTCTTGAGCACAAACATTGTTTGCGCTCAAGAGCACTCCACGAAAAAAAACGCTGCAAAACCCATCGCAACCCAAGCCGTTGCTGTTCCAGTGGCAACACAACCCGCAGCCGCTCTTACCTCAAGTTCACTCCCGGAAAAAACACCGGCTGGTGCGGAGGCGTTGTTTGAATTTGCCAAACAAGCGGTGGATAACGTGGCGCTGGATGATGCCACCACCGGAACGCAACGCGCGGGCGCAAAAGCGCGCACTACCACGAAACCGCTGGGACGCCTGCATTATTACGGCGTTTACGCGGGTATCTTTATGGCGTTTTTGCTACTTGCTCTTTTCATCCGCTCCTTCTGCCAAAAACTATCTCAGAAACATGCCGCGCTGCCCAGCCGGGCACTTGCCGACCAATTACTATCGTTTTACTGGCCTATTTTTGTCGTGGGTGTGGGCCTGCACTTCTGCCTCAGCGCCGTTTTCCCGCGCATCTTCAACGAAACGATTAATAATGTAGCAAAATTCGTTGACCTGTTTTTGCTGGGATTGGCCATACTGCGTCCGTTGGACATTCTGGGATTCGATTACTATTGTGTGGAAAAAAACCATTGGCGCGTCCCGCGCCTGATTCGCGATGTCATTCGCGCGCCACTGTACGTCTTCGCGGTCATCTTCGCCTACACCACAGCCTTTGGCGGAAACTTCAGCGGGATATTTGCCACGTCCGCCGTTCTCTCCTTCATCCTCGGTTTTGCCTTGCAAGATACGCTGGCTAATCTTTTCGCCGGACTCGCCATCCATATCGAAGGCTCCTTCGGCATTGGCGACTGGGTGGAAGTGGGCACGCGTGAAGGCGAGGTTGCCTCCGTTACCTGGCGTGCAATCAAAGTCCGCACCGCTACAGATGACTACATCAGCATTCCCAACAGCGCCGTGGCCAAGGGCGAGATTATCAACCATTCTCAACCCACCCCCACCACACGGCAACAGTTGGAATTTAACTTGTCGGTTTCCCTCCCGCCCAACAGAGTGCAACGTGTGTTGCTGGAGATTGCGGACGGGGTGGAGGAAATCTGCAAAACGCCCGCACCGTCCGTGCGCCTGTTGGCATTTAACGACGCGTCGGTCAAATATGGCCTCCTGTATTATATCGAAAAATTCGGATATAAAGGCTTGGTGCAGCATAAAATTAACGAGTTGATCTGGTACAATTTTAAACGCGAGGGCATTTCCATTTCGGCACCGGGAACCCCGACATATATCATGCAAGCACAAGCGCCGCCCCCCAGCGAATCGACTTCAAACAAGACACCGCGTCTTGCCCAAATATATTTTTTGAGATCGCTGGACCCGCTTGATTTGGAAAAACTGGCCTCCGCCTTGACAACGCATCTTTATGCTCCAGGCGAAATTATCCTGCGCCAAGACATCGAGAACGATCAGTTTTTTCTGCTCGAACAGGGGATGGTTGCCGTGGAGCATGAAATCGCTGGAAAGCCCCCCGTGCATTTGGCAAACTTGCAATCCGGGGACTTTTTCGGCGAACACTCGCTGCTGACAGGTGACAAAACGACTGCCACAATTCGTGCGATAGCACCCC
>DNPO01000103.1:0-3658 GCA_003501375.1 Candidatus Sumerlaeota bacterium
TCGCTCCCGCTCTTGCGGAATTGAAAGAAATCTAACGCTGCCGGGCAGCGCAAAACAGGTGAGATAATTATGACGCAACAAAATTCTGTTACCAACATACTCTTCGCCGGTCTCGGCGGTCAAGGCGTGCTGAAAGCGTCCGACATTTGCGCCGAAGCGGCTTTCCGCGCCGGACTGGATATTAAAAAAAGCGAACTGCACGGCATGAGCCAGCGCGGCGGTTCCGTTACGAGCGATGTGCGCTTTGGCAAGGAAGTCTTCAGCCCGATGATCCCCGAGGGGGAGGCGGATGTTCTGGTGGTGCTGGAAGCCACGCAAGTGGAGCCGAATCAACACCAGTTGCGCAAGGGGGGAATCACTATCCTGCCCACGGCGGTGGATGAGTCGCAACTGGAGAACAAAAAGAGCCTGAACGTGGCGCTTCTCGGAGCGCTCAGCGTGCATCTGGACATTCCCGAGCAGTGCTGGCTGGATGCACTTCACGCAAATCTCGCGGAGAAATTGCACGCGATGAATGACAAGGCCTTCGCGTTGGGCCGCGCCAGCAAAATGGTTTAGAACATTTTCTTGAAGGTCCCGTTCAGTAAATAATCATCATATAACCCCGTGTGGAGTCGACTATATCGGTTGTCGCCACACGGGGTTTTTTCACATAATAAAAAAATCCTCTTTTCCACCGGGGTGGAAAAGAGGACGCTATTTCGCAAGGTTACGCAATTAACCGATTACTCTGCTGAGAATTCTCGGACTAAACGCAACGCTTCGCGATATGACGATTTCGTGCCATCCCCTAGTTTGCCGAAAACGACAGCCAGCGTAGTGATCTCGGAGGCTTGGGGTTTGTACAATTCCCAAAGATCGTCGTCCTTTAAAAGACGCTTGAGGCCCTTGGGCATGGTGCGCTCGGAAAGGACGACTTCGCGTGCTTTGGTAGCATCGGTTATTCCGTCCAGTTTTGACTTCCGTCCATAGCCTTTGGCGTCTTCCCGCACGACAGGGGCTTCCAGAGAAATGAAGGCTTGATACTTCTTGGGAAGTTTAGCCTTGATCCAAAGGAGCACCGCCTGCTGCTCGGTAATGCTCAGGTCTTTGGCAAATTGGAGCCACAGATCGAGAGACGGTTTGACGTAGCCCTTTTCAAACTTGAAGATTGCAGGGCCACTCACACTGTACTTTTGCCCGAACTGATCTTGCGTTAAGCCGGATTTCTCGCGACATTCCGCAATTAAGGCGCCGATTTCGCTTTTCATAGTTATTTACCCTTGCCCTTGGCCGGGGCTGCTTTTTCTTTAACAGCAAGGGCCTCGGTGGAGATGTACCCTTGATATTTTTTCGGGAGTTTGGACTTCACCCACAAAACAACAGCAACTTGTTCAGTCAGGCCAATGTCTTTCGCAATTTGCAACCACAATTCCAGCGAGGGGCTGACGTAGCCTTTTTCGAATTTGAAAATGGCCGGGCCGCTCACGTTGTACTTCCGTCCGAATTGATCCTGAGTCAGAGCCAGGTTCGAACGAGATTCTGCAATCAAAGTACCAATCTCACTCTTGAACATAATACACCTCCGGTTGGTTTTGGTTTTTTGTATCTTGCCTCGGGAAACTGCCCAAACATCCGTTCTGCTAAAAGTAATTCCGCTGGTGGAAAGTACCTCGTGCCCGCGCCAGTCTTTTCAAAAACCCCAAGGCGGTTAGCGAACCGCCGACTTTCGAAAAAACAGGAGATGTTTTGTCTTGTCATTTCGTCCGAGCGCAACTTCATTCGTTATGACATCGACAAAATACCACCGCAAGCATTGAACGCCCGGGAACCCTGCCGACTGCGCGCTGATCCGACAAGAGGAAACCACATACGACATGTTCGTCTCTGGTTTCCATTTCCCTGATTCGTAATCTAACGAAGTTTGTGAAAAAATGGAAGAAAAAAATGATGTGCTATCAACTTTTTTTGTAGGAACAAACTTTTCCTGCAACTGGGATATTTAAGGTAAATGTTGTTACCTGATTGGGAATTATTCCCATAGGGCATTCTGTGAATTTTTAGCGTATTTTTAGGTTTAAAAACGCCGCTTAAATCAACAAAACCTTGGTAATACGTCGGGAAGAAGTAAAGCGTAACCTCCAACGTATTTTAGTTTTTATAGGTCTCGCAACCCGGGTGGGAGTGCAATTTCGACACGTCTTTTTTCCAGGTCCACATTGTGTACAAAGGCGGATACCCAGGGTGCACGGAAAATCGGGCCGCCATCGGTAGGGTTAATTACGATCAGGGGGTGGGCTGGATTCTCTTCTACTTTTTGAATCACGCCAATCTGAATGCCATTTTCATCATATACATCCAAGCCCTCCAACTCATGAAAATAATAGGTTTCTTCTCCGGCAGGTGGCAGGTCTTCCAAGCGGAGCCCGAGGGCATAACCGCGCAGGTTTTCCACGTCTTCGATTTTTTCTTTGCCGCGAAAGCGCACGAGCGCGTGGCCGTCATGGAAGCGCAGGTCTTCGACGATCAGTTCCAGCGGTTCAGCGGGACAGGGTTTATCGGCGGGCCAGCCGTAAATGCGGCCATCTTCCCCGAGGCATTCATCAAAGTGCTCGGGGCCGTCGCAGACGATATAAATTTTTACTTCCCCGTGGATGCCGCGGGGTTTAACGATTTGTCCGATTTTAAAAAAATTGTTTGGGTTTGTCATGGTATTTTATAGGCCTATAAGTCTTATAAGCCTTATAAGGCTTATAATGATTTTAAGAAAAAACGCCAACGTCGCAGGGACGTTGGCGTTGGTAATACTCAATTAGTACTGGATGCTCATTCTACGATTTGCAGCAGGGATTTCTTTTTCAACTTGGTGGCGGCGGCGCTGAGCACTTTGCGCATGGCCTTGGCGGTTTGGCCGCCTTTGCCGATCACCTTGCCAACATCATCCGGGGCAACTTTCAACTCGATGATGATGCTGTTTTCACCTTCGATGCAATGCACTTCTACTTGTTCGGGGTGGTCCACCAGTGCTTCTGCGATGTGTCGGATCAACTTTTCCATGGGAACGTCCTCCTTCGTGGCGATTCACCTTGCTCGGGATGTGGGAAAGGCGGGCGGAACCCCCTCCGGTTCCGCCTGCCTGAATTGCCTAGAGTGCTGGAGTAGGAACTGACTGCGGGAAGAAAATCTCCTCAGTGCAATACTACGCCTGCGGTTGCTCGGCCTTGGCCGCTTTGAGGGCCTTGCGGGCTTCGACGCGGGCTTCGTGCCATTTTTTCATAATGCCCTTGCGCTGCAGCAAGGAACGAACGGTGCTGCTGGGAAGAGCGCCAACGCCCAACCAGTAGAGGGCGCGGTCTTCCTGAACTTCCAGGGTGATCTCTTCCTTCAACGGTTGGTAATAACCGATGATTTCGATGAAACGACCGTCACGGGGGAAACGGTTGTCTGCCACGACCAAACGGTAGTGGGGGGATTTTTTGCGACCCACGCGGGTCAAACGGATTGCGACTGCCATAATACTGCTCCTTTCGACTTCTGCTCTTTTGTGTTTTGTTTTTTGTCGGGCTATTTATCAGACCGATCAGTCGGATTTTGTCCGATGCGGATTTGCCAACCTTGTCGCACCCTTTCAGGGTGCCTTGTTTCTTCTGATGCTTTCCGGGGGTTGCGCTTCGCTTAC
>DNPO01000103.1:3911-4560 GCA_003501375.1 Candidatus Sumerlaeota bacterium
CTTCGCTTACCCCCGGCTAACGTATATCTCATCCCTTCGGGATGTACTGCTTTTTTTAACCAATACCTCTTTTTAAGAGTCTCTCATTCGTAATTCCTAATTCTCCTTACCTGCTTTTCTTCTTCTTATCCTTCTTTTTACCCTTACCTTTTCCGGAGGGCATCAGGGGGGAGCGACCGGGAACGGCACCGCCACCTCCACCGCCCATGAGCGATTTCAGCATGCCCATTTTTCCTCCGCCCATTAGTTGCTTCATCATTTTGCGGGCGGTTTCAAATTCACGGATCAGGCGGTTGACTGCATCCACACCCTGTCCGCAACCTTTGGCGACACGCGCTTTGCGGCTGGCGTTGATGGCTTCCGGATGTTCGCGCTCGTACAGCGTCATGGAGTGAACAATTGCCTCGGCGCGGCGGATTTCGCCTTCCATCTGGTCTTCGTCGATGTGTTCCATCAACTGGCCCATGCCGGGGATGAATTTCATCAGGCTGGAGAACGACCCCATCTTGCGCATCTGCTTCATTTGCTTAAGGAAGTCGTCAAAGGTGAAAGATGCTTTGCGCATCTTTTCGGCCATTGCCTGTGCTTCCTCTTCGTTGAAGTTCTCCTGCGCCTTCTCCACCAGCGTGAGCACGTCGCCCATGCCGAG
>DNPO01000175.1:0-503 GCA_003501375.1 Candidatus Sumerlaeota bacterium
TGGCGCACCCGACGTGGAACATGGGCGCGAAAATCACGATTGACTCCGCCAGCCTGATGAACAAGGGCTTTGAAATGATCGAGGCGTGTCACCTGTTTCAGGTGAAGCCCTCGCAGGTGGATGTCGTAGTGCATCCGCAAAGCACGGTACACTCGATGGTGGAATACTGCGATGGCTCCGTGCTGGCGCAACTCGGCCACACCAATATGTATCTGCCGATTTTGAACGCGCTGGCGTACCCCGAGCGGTTTGATAATAAGTTCCCGTCATTGAATCTGGCCGAAATGGGCCGGTTGGAATTTGCGCAGCCAGATCGGGAAAAGTTCCCGTGTCTGAACTACGCTTATGAGGCGGCGGAAAAAGGCGGGTCGATGCCCGCCGCAATGAACGCGGCGAATGAGATTGCAGTGGCCTCATTCCTCGCGGGACAAATTTCTTTTCCCCGTATTGCGGAAATCATCCGCACGGTCATGGATGAGCATACTCTTCTGACGCACCCGGAC
>DNPO01000175.1:787-2609 GCA_003501375.1 Candidatus Sumerlaeota bacterium
TGGAAGCGCTTCGCGGCGTGGACCTCTGGGCGCGCGAAATGGCGGAACAATATGCAGCAATTTCTGTCTAGCGCCGATAACGTGTTTATCGGCCTCCTTGGCGCGATTTTCCTTTTTGGTTTTGCGGTTTTCGTACACGAACTTGGGCACTTCCTCGCGGCCAAGTGGTGCGGCGTCGGCGTGAAAGCGTTTGCCATTGGCTTTGGCCCGAAAATTATTGCCTGGAAGCGCGGCGAAAC
The DNA here is from genome assembly GCA_003501375.1 of Candidatus Sumerlaeota bacterium. Taxonomy (GTDB): domain Bacteria; phylum Sumerlaeota; class Sumerlaeia; order UBA8349; family UBA8349; genus UBA8349. The sequence goes on from DNPO01000175.1 coordinate 1,027, forward strand.
GGAATACTCCCTGCGTTGGATTCCGCTCGGTGGCTTTGTCGCACTCAAGGGGATGATAGAAGACGAGGGGCTGCAAGAAGCGGAGGAAGCCGAGGAAACGGTGGCTACCGCTGGCGAACCTGCGTCTGCTGTCGATGATGTGATAACAACCGATGACGGTGAACTTTCTGCTGCCCCGAAAAAAGGCGGCGTTACCGAAGATTTGGATGCCCTACGCAACCAACCGGCCTGGGCGCGAATCATGGTGTTCGGCGCGGGCGTTACCATGAACTTTATCACCGCCGTGATTTTTTGCGGACTGGTGATGTGGTACGGTTTGCCCAAGTACGCCGATCTGCCGAATGAGTTGGATAACGTTCCAACTACCTCAACCGCTTACCAACTGGGCTGGAGGTCTGGCGACCGGATTGTGTATATCCAGCCTTCCGCCATTTCCACCCTGGGCGATATGCAACCAGCGTACGACGAGACTAAGCAAGTAAAACCACTTCGCACATGGGATGACGTAGAGGAAGCACGTTATCTGGCAGTTCCGCGCGACAAAAAACCGGAAGAACTCACCTCCCTCACCCTGAACGTCACGGTGGATCGTGCGGGAAAAACCCTGACGTTGCCCTTGCCCTTTGCGCTTTTCCGAAAGGAAGCCAACGTTTTTTCCCCTCCGTATCCGGCAATTCTGGGCATGATTATGCCCGCTTCTCCTGCGCACCGCGCACGGTTGGTCAAAGAAAACTATGTTCCGGGTGAAAAACTTCAACCCTTCCCGCTATTTAGCAATATGCCTGCCTGTGCGTTGGAAATGGATGACAAGGTGCTGGAAGTGGAAGACACCCCCATTAAAACCTGGGCGCAAATGGTTCAAATGATTCGCAACTCGCCTGATAACGTTGTTCAAATGACGGTGCAGCGTGGGCCGGAGAAGAAAATTCTGCGCATTATGGCTGTGCTGGAACCCAACGCGCAGGACCCGCGCCTGAAACAATTGGCCGTAATGCCAGGACGCGAACGTGTCGAGGGGCGTAACAACCAACCGTTCTTTACCGCCATGTCCAACGCCCCCTTGTACACGTATGGTTTGACCCGCACAGTTATTGTCGAAACATACAAGTTATTCCAGCGCGGCAACGCGCAAGAGATAAAGCGCAACCTGGGCGGGCCGGCAGCCATTGGCATTATGGCATACAAAACCGCGCAACGTGGCCTGGCCGATTATCTGCAACTCTTTGCCCTGATTAGCGTGATCTTGGCCGTGATGAACCTGCTGCCGATTCCGGTGCTGGATGGTGGTTATATCATGATTACCATTATTGAGGCGATCATCAGACGTCCGATTCCCCAGCGGATTCTTGTGCCTATTCTGACCGTGTTCATGTTCCTGTTCCTGAGTTTGTTTGCGTTTATTTTCTATAGTGATTTCATGAACTGGGGAATTGGCTGGTAAAAAAACAGAGCGAACATCAAAACCTTTTCACCACGAAGGCACGAAGAGCTGCTATAAGACAAACCAACATCTTTTTAACCACGAAAGACACGAAAGACACGAAAAATTCCAAAAGCAGTTTTCGTGTGTTTCGTGTGTTTCG
>DNPO01000279.1 GCA_003501375.1 Candidatus Sumerlaeota bacterium
TTCTCTGTTTCTTTTGTCCCCCCATACACTTTCATCATTGTACCATTCAATGTCTATTTCTTACCAATTATCTTGTTTTCCCTTTCCTGCTGGGTGTAGATTTCTCTCATGCAATCAGCGTCGCAACAAACACCCTTTCCCAAGATACTGATTCTGGGGGCTGGCCCCACCGGACTTGGTGCAGCCTATCGATTGTTACAACTCAATTATCCCAATTGGAAAATCGTTGAGCGCAATCCCTATCCGGGCGGACTTGCCGCCAGTTTCAAAGATTCTGCGGGGTTTACCTGGGATATTGGCACACATGTTCCTTGTTCCCATTATGCGGAGTTTGATCAATTTTTCAATGAGATGACGCAGGGCGATGTTTTTGAGCACCAGAAACGGGGCTACATTCGTCTGAGTGATCGCTTTATTCCGTTTCCGTTACAAAGCAATATACGGCACTTGCCGCCGGATATTTTCCAAGAGTGTTACCACGATTTGGAAAAAGTCGCCCATCGTCAAACATCCCCGGACCGTTCCAATTTTCTCACATGGAATCGTGAGCGATTTGGCGATGGAATTACCCGCTACTTTATCCAACCAGATAACGAAAAGCGTTGGGCTTTCCCCCTGCATAAACTCGCTTCTGATTGGCTGGCGGATCGGGTAAGTCCGGTGGACTTGGATCGCATACGGGAAAATATTCGGCTTGGACAAAACAACGCTTTTTGGAGGTTGTATAATTCGTTTCAATACCCCAAGCGTGGAGGGATTGGCAGTGTTTTTGAAGGCATGCGTTCCCGCTTGGGGGTGCGCTTGGAACTGGAGCGTGAGGTGGTGGAGATTGAGTCTGCAACACGCGCCGTCTGGTTCAGCGATGATCAGTACGAAAATTGCGACTACCTTCTCTCCACACTTCCCATAAATAAGTTGGTGCAAATGTTAACGGGCGTTCCTGAGAGTTTGCTCGCCACCGCAAACCAATTGGAATCCTCCGATGCTTACATTGTTGGTATTGGGCTGCGTGGTTCTATTAATTCCGACAAACACTGGGCCTACTGTCCCGAGTCTGTTGCACCCTTTTACCGCGCGACCTACTTGACAAACTTTTCCCCCTTTAACGGCCCGGATGCAAACCACTCCTCTATCCTGTGTGATATTTCTCACTCGCGGTATTTGATGCGTGACAAAGACAGCATTGTCCAGGAAACCATTGACGGGCTGATCGCTACCGGCATGCTCCAACCTGAAGATACGAGTCGGATCGTTAGTACGTATTTGATCGATGTGCCAGGCGTCAACCCACTTCCCACCCTGGAACGCGATGGCATACTCGACATGCTCCATGGCTACCTGGAACCTCTTGGTATCCATTCCCGCGGACGTCAGGGTGCTTGGTTGTACGAAGTGGGTAACATGGACCACTGCGTCATGATGGGGATGCAATGGGTGGATGCCATCCTTGCTGGCAAACGAGAAACCGTTTGGTTAGATCGGCGATAATAAAACGTTTTTCTGGGGTATACGCGTGTTTTCTTCTCGAACAAAAGATGGAAGTTCTATCTTTTCAGCCTTTTGTACATGTGAGTAAAATTTGCACGAGTAATGTACAAGAAATGAGTTGCGGAGGTCTGGCGTCAACGATTGTTTTTACAAAAATATTTTTAAATCTTTTAATATCAACGTTTTTGATGTGTATCTTCCGTTGGAAATCTAAAAAAAACTTTGCACAGCTTTTGCTTGATCTTTCTATGTAACATCCTTTATAATCGCGCCGTGGTAGTCTGATAGGTCATTTTATTTTGCTTTCGAACGAGGAAGGGACAAGCACGATGAAAAGCATAGTTGCGTCTATGGCATCCGAGTCTTCTCAGCAGAAGGTCGAAAACCGGAGTCATCTTTTTTCCGGGCAACGGATTCTTCAAAAATTAGGAACCCTTCTGTTGGCTTTGTGGTTGCTTGCCGCGGTTTCCAGTGTTTGGGCTGCCCCTTACTCGGGTAAAGCATTCACTTACAGCCAACCTGATGGTTCCTCTCTTCAAGTTAAACTTTATGGTGACGAATTTTTCGCGTACCAGCGCACGCTCGATGGGTACGAAGTGGTGCGTGATGCCGCGACTGGCTACGTGTGTTACGCCAAATTATCGGCGGACGGTACTGCGTTTGAATCCACTGGCATTCCGGCTGTAACCGCCGCGTTGTCGGGCGATACTTGCAGAGCCAATGCCCTTGCAACTGGCACTCTTGCTCCGGCTTACACCTCTTTGCCTGAGGATGTTGTTCAAGAGCGTATCGCTGCTGCCGAGGTAAAACTCGGGGCAGATACCAAGGGGCGTCGTCTTGCCGCTGCTAAAACAACGACCAAGGCTACCGGGCGCGTTGGCGCTCCGCCTGCATCCGAAACCACGGGAAGTGTGGTTGGTTTGTGCGTGTTGGTCAAATTCAAAGACGATCCGACAACCGTGAGTGTTTACAACTCTGTTACCTCTTCGTATGACACCCTGGATACTACCATCTCACAAACCCAGGTGGATAATTTCTGCAATGGCTCGGGATATACGGAGTTTGGCAATGCGTGTTCCGTCAATGAGTATTTCTCTACTCAATCTAATGGCTACCTTAACTATACGAATCGCGTACTTGCCTATGTGACGGTACCTCATGCAAGAAGTTATTATGATAATAATTCTGCCTATAATGGAGATAAGTTTGTCACGGATGCTATGGAACAGGTGCGGTTAGCGGGATATAATCTGACCGATGTTACCTTGGACACTTATGGACGAATCGTTGCTCTCAATGTCTTTTATACAGGAACGGTTACGGCAGACTGGAGTTACGGTTTGTGGCCATCGACATCGGCACTGAGTACGCCAAAGGTCATGTCCACTGGCATTACCGCGTATGCCTATCAGATGAGTGATATGACGAATGAACTTAAAATTGGTACGTTCTGCCACGAGAACGGGCACTTGGTTTGCGATTTCCCCGATCTTTATTCGTACTATGACAGCGCTTTCATTTGTGGCTATTATAGTCTGATGTCTGGTGGCAATTATGGCGGCCCTAGTTCCGATGGTTCTCACCCAACGAACATTGATCCCTATTTGAAGTACAAGGCTGGTTGGGCCGATGTGGTGGAAGTCACTTCGACTACCATGCTCACCACGTCGCTTACCTGCGATGTCAATGCTTTTTACAAGTACACGAACCCCAATTATAGCACAGAATACTTCTTGGTGGAAAACCGTTGCAACACGGCGGGTTACGAGGAGACTTATGGCCCGGGGAATGGTTTGGTGGTGTGGCATATCAATGAAGCGGGCGATAATACCTACTCTTCCCTCTACTATGGAACCTACACAATTCCCTACGAAGCGTTTGTGGTAGAAGCGACTCCTACGACCCTTATCTCACCGTGGTATCTGTACCCGGATGTTGACGAGTATGATACTTTCTGTGCCGAGAGAGGGTACGATGCCCTTTATGATGGAAGCACTACGGTAAGCCTTCAGTTCTGGGATCACAGTACTAATTATACGGGGCTCACGGTGGATTCCGGTTTTGCGCTTTGTGAATTTGGGGCAGCAGGCAGCACCACTTCCTTCTACATTGGTGCGCATCCCAAAATTGATTCGTTCTACCTCGACGCAGGTGCAACCACTGCCGATGATCCCGTGGTTACCTTGAATTGCGTGTCCGAAGGGAACCCCGCTTACTACCGGGCGAGCGAGTACGCTGACTTCAGAGATGCCCAGCTGTGGCAGCCCTATTCCTCTACCGATACAACGACTTTCACCCTTTCTGCTGGAACGGCGAGCAAGCGCGTTTATTTCCAACTCAAGTCGAGTATTAATGGTTTGTCGTCGATTGTTAGCGACACGATTATGTTCTACATGCCAGTCTTGAGCGCTTTTACAATCAACAAGGGTGATGCAATTACCACGGTTCAGACCGTCACCTTGAACAATGTCTGCACTATGAGCACTGCCTCTGAGT
>DNPO01000295.1:0-123 GCA_003501375.1 Candidatus Sumerlaeota bacterium
TTTCTGTGAGGATAACGTCGTAATTACCGAGGTCGGCCAAGTGCAGAATGCGTGCCTTGATGTCATCGGTGATGTGCGGAACGATCTGCACGGTAGAACCGAGATAGTCGCCGTGGCGTTCCT
>DNPO01000295.1:444-3758 GCA_003501375.1 Candidatus Sumerlaeota bacterium
GCGGTGGTGAAGCGTTCGTAATGGCCCAAGTCCAAGTCGGTTTCGGAACCGTCGTCGGTAACATAGACCTCGCCATGTTGGAACGGACTCATGGTTCCGGGATCGACGTTGATATAGGGGTCGAGTTTTTGGAGAGTAACCTTGAGGCCGTGGGCTTCGAGGAGGTTGGCGAGGCTCGCCGCGGCGATGCCTTTTCCGAGCGACGATACGACGCCGCCGGTTACGAAGATGAACTTGGTCATGATGAATGCTCCTTGGGGTTTGTGCTGCTTAGCAAATTAAAAATATGAGAACGACAAAATAACAAAGTAACAAAAGGACAAACAAACGAAGAAAGCCAAAAGGCTATCCGCAGATTTCACAGATTTTTAACATGAAAGACCACCTACTCCTCTAAAAATAAACGCTTGAACCAAGCAACAAACTTTTGGGCTATTTCCGTATCGTGCAGGAAGTAATGATTGTTGATTGCCACACCAAAAGGTTGTCCCGGTTCTTTTTGCCATGCCAACCACGTATGAAGATGGGCTTTATCTGAATCTGTAAAGGATGAACCCGATTCTTTTGCCTCTTGCAATTCTTTTGCTGCTTTTGTCGCGGATTGGGCATGTCCCCAGCACNNCAAAGCCGCCAAGACGCAAAGTTTGCAATCCCCGGCATGAGGCGTATTCCGTGAAATATTTTCTGTTCGCTTGATCTTTCATCTTTTTGTTTTGTAGTTCTTTGCGTCTTAGCGACTTTGCGTGAGACGGCTGTTTGTCTTTTATTCTTTGATTTTCCGATGCGTGAACTTTTTTGCGTTCGGACCAACGTAGTCCGCTACGATCTGCCCGCTGCCGTTGAGGATGTATTTGTAAATGGTCAGGCCTTCCAGCCCGACCGGGCCACGGCTGTGCAACTTGGCAGTGCTGATGCCGACTTCCGCGCCGAAGCCAAAACGGAAGCCATCCGCAAAGCGCGTGCTGGCGTTGTGGAAGACGCAGGCGCTATCCACACGGCGGGTGAACGTGTTGGCCGCCACGGAGTTTTCTGTAACGATGCTGTCGGTGTGGTGACTACCGTAGTGATTGATGTGCTCAATGGCGGCGTCCAAATCGCTTACCACGCGCACAGAAATGATCTTGTCCAGATACTCGGTTTTCCAGTCGGTTTCGGTGGCGTCCAAAATGCCCGTCGGTGACGTGCCCTTTGCTTTTTGGTACGCGGCTTTCGATTCGGCGTCCAGTCGGAGTTCGACGCCGTTGGCATACAGCGCGTCCAGCACTTGCGGCAGGATCGTATCCACAATTCCGCGATCCACCAGCAGGGTTTCTGCCGCGTTGCAAACAGACGTGTACTGGCATTTGGAATCGACCACGATCTTCAGCGCTTTGTCCGCGTCGGCACCGGAGTGCAGGTAGACGTGGCAGATGCCGTCGCGATGTCCGGTAACGGGAATCTTCGTGTTGTCCATAATGTAACGAACGAATTCGTTACTACCGCGCGGGATCAACAGGTCGATGTACTCGTCCTGCTTGAGCATTTCGGCTGTTTCCGCGCGGGTTTCGAGGAGTGCGATCCAACCAGCGGGCGCGCCGACGGATTGCGCGGCGGCGTCCAACACGTGGGCCAGAATGCGGTTGGAGTGGATGGCTTCGCTGCCGCCTTTGAGCAGCACGGCATTGCCAGACTTGAGGCAGAGCGATGCGATTTGCGGCAAGGCATCGGGGCGCGATTCGAAGATCATGCCGATAACGCCGATGGGGCAACTGACGCGGTAAAGTTTGAGACCTTCGTCGAGTTCGGTGGCCATTTGCACCTGGCCGAGCGGATCGGGTAGAGCGGCAACGCTGCGGAGGCTTTCGATCATGCCATCGAACTTGGAACCGGACAGGTCGAGGCGTTTGGCGGCGGCGGCGGTGATTTCGCCCTTTTTCACCAATTCGGCGGCGGCATCCAGGTCTTTTTGGTTCTCGGTTAAAATTTCATCGCGTTTGGCAAGGAAAGCATCTGCCATCGCGCTCAGCGCGTAACTGCGCTGATCAACGGTCATGGAGGCGAGGCCGAAGGAGGCTTCGCGGGCTTTTTGGGCGGCTATGGCAACTGAGGACGGATGAGTCATAAGGGAAACCTCCTAAAAAACAAGTTAACCACGAAATACACGAAACACACGAAAAAACTACAAAACGATTCTTTCGATTTCCGCTTTGGGGTAATGACAAAAATTTACTAATAATCCCAGTCGGAACTGCGTGGCTTTGATGTAGTTGAACACCTGTGCTCGGTGTTCTGGTGCAATATTTTTTGTCGCTTTCAATTCAACAATGATTTTATCATAACAGATAAAATCTGGTTTGTAATGCTGCTGTAACGGCGCTCCCTTGTAATGCAAAGTCAATTCTGGTTGGGAACAAAATGGGATATGCAATCGGTTGAATTCATTTTCCAGGCATTCCTGATAAACATTCTCTAAAAAACCGCTTCCCATTTCTCGATAAACTTCAAAGATCGCTCCCTGTATGCCATAACTCTCATCTTTGTATAGGATGTTTTCGTGTGTTTCGTGCATTTCGTGGTTATCTTTTGTAGTTTATCATGATTTGGCGGGCGCGTTCGAGGTCTTCCAGCGTGTCCACGCCAATACTGTCCAACGTGGTTTCCACTACGCGGATGGAATACCCATTTTCCAGGAAACGCAACTGTTCCAATTTTTCCAAAAGTTCCAGTGGCGTCGGCGGCATTTTCACAAATTGCAAAAGAGCGTCGCGACGATACACGTAAAGGCCGAAGTGCTTATAAGTAGGGGGATAGGCCGTATAAGTCTTATCTTCTTCTTGGAATCGCAGTTCGGGCGCTCGGGACAAACTGGGAATGGGCGAGCGCGAAAAGTACAAAGCGCGTCCTTCCAAATCGCAGACCACTTTCACCACATTGGGTGACAGAAAATCCGCCTCGTTCGTAATGCGGATTTTTGCGGTGGAAACTGCGCAGTTAGGATCGGAGACCAGCGCGGCAACCGCTTGGTCAATGACCTCGGCTGGCATGAGCGGCTCATCGCCCTGCACGTTGACGATGATGTCCGCGTCGGGAAACTTTGCCACGACCTCGGCAATTCGGTCGCTGCCGGATGCGCAGTCGGGCGATGTCATGACGGCCTTGGCCTTGCCATGCGCCTCCACGGCGGATGCAATACGTTCGTCATCCGTCGCCACCAGCACGCCTTGTACGGATTTTGCTTCCAAGGCGCGCTCAATCACATGCGCGATCAACGGCTTGCCGAGCAGGTCGGCAAGCGGCTTTCCGGGAAAGCGGGTGGAGGCATAGCGAGCGGGGAT
>DNPO01000166.1:0-564 GCA_003501375.1 Candidatus Sumerlaeota bacterium
ATAGAGGGGTGCTCCACAGTCAGGTGCGATTGCACGCGGTTGAAAACGGTTTCCGATATTCCCGAAACTTGAAGCAGTTGATCCAACCGGGTAAACTTTCCAATGGCTTGGCGGTGCGCGACAATCAGCCTGGCCCGCACGCGGTCCAAGCCGGGCACAGCGGTCAATTCTTCTTCTGTAGCCAGGTTGAGATTTAGTTGGAGTTTAGCGACGGGCAACGGAGTCCGCGCCGGAACCGGGGTAGACACCGGGGTGAGGATAGGTGTAAGTGCTGGAGTAGGAGACGGTGTGGGGGACGGACTAACCAAAGGGGGCGGTTCCACTTTTTTGTCCGGCCAGGCAAGTGTTCCCGTACTGGGAGCGTCGTTCTTGTTCACTGGTTCAGATGCAGTGGTAACTGCATCCGCATCAATAATCTGGGGCAAAACGGGCTTCAGTTCAGGCGTTGCCAGTTTGGGTTTGGGCGTAGCGGGCACTGGTGTGGGGCGGGGGGAAGGTGCCGCCATGCACGGAAGCACCCCTGTGACCGCAAGAAGTAGCATAAGAAGGAGTGTCTGGAAGCCG
>DNPO01000166.1:903-14165 GCA_003501375.1 Candidatus Sumerlaeota bacterium
TGCAACCCATTGATTCACGGATGTTTTATGTCGCCATTGGTGACATAAATGGAAAAAAAGAGGCCGGGGAAGTCTGAATGCCTTGCGGATAAATCTCTGCGGTTTGAAATTTGTAGATACGCGAAGAGGACAAAGGCTAACAAATAGGGCGAAACTGTGTTTTTTGTTTTTCTCATGAATTTCCTCACTTGAAAACCGGGTGTGTTTTCGTTTAAGATGCCTGCCATGACTACGACATCCACCTTCCAATCCCCCCATCTCCATACCATCGAACAAGCGCTACGAGCCAATCGCGTTCCTGCGGCGATTGCGGCCTTCCAAGAGTTAACGCTGGTGGGGCTTGCGCCTGCTAAACTGGCATCAGCCGTCAGTGACATTGCGCTGGCCTTGATCGACGACCTATATGTGGCTGAGGTCACGGCATTTGCTACCGCGCTCGGTCAACTGCAAGGTTGCCCGGCTGGTCAGGGTGTGCTCTCCGCGCTGGAACTGGCCATGCAGCCGATTAATAAGTGGCGAAAGAATCTGCGTGACATTGCCACGGAGCGGCGCGCGCGCGATCTGCGCACGCTGGTGCGTTCGCGCGACATTAACGGCGCATCCAAAGCGGCAGTGGCTATTTTGAGCACAGGCAGCAGTGATGATATGCGTACCCGTTTGTCTCGCCAGTTGGGCGCGATTCTGGGATCAATGGCCAATGATGCAGAGCGTGCGGTGGAGGTGATGAAGACGCTGCCTGGTGCGTTGAAAAATTCTGGTTATACTGACGAACATTGGATGGCGTTGAAGGCGTCGTTTCAAGATTCACAGAAGGGCCTGTCCATGACGGCGTTGGCGCAGTCGGAAATGCAATGGAATCGCATGCACACCGACGCGGTGGTGGAACTGATGCGGACGCTGCCGGGACGCGCGGTGGTGGGTGAGCCGTCAGCGGAATTGGAACAACGAGCGTATACCGCAATGCACGCGGTGGCAGCGGCGTATTTTCAAGACCCGCAGGCGGTGGATTTCAATGATGTGGCGCGGATTTATCAGGAGTTTTGTCCCGCAGATGAGCGGAAAACGGGGCCGGTGGAGGGTGTGGAGGACTCCGCGTTCCAGCGCATGGTGGCACCTGACCGCTTAGTTTCCGTTCGCGTGCTGCGCCGTCTGGGTGAAAAAGAGCGTTTGGTGGATATCGTGCTGACGTTGACGAAAACAGGTGCGGATGACAAAACCGCTGAGTTTTTAGTGCACCTGATGGGTGGTCTTTCCAACGAAAAGTTTTTCCCCTTTTTGCAGCAGGTCATGCGCGAAAAACGCCCGGATCGAATTTTGTCCGCAGCGGTCGATTCGCTCGGCCGCATCGGTGGCGACAATGCCGTGCGGGCATTGCTGTCGGCAATTTCCGATGGCGCCAAGGCGCGCGTGGTGGATCCGCCGCTGGAGCGCAGGTTGGTTGTCGTGCTGGCGGGCTTGGGGCGTATTGCCCGTAGTCCGAAAATAACTCCGGAGCAACGTGATTTCATCGCGACACAAACCTTCCAGTTGCTGCCTGAGAGTCGCACGCTCAGTCGTTCCGCGTTGTCTAATCTCTGCTCGTTCAAACCCGGCGCGTTGTGCCAGGAAGCGCGCATGATGGCGGTGCGCCACCTGGTGGACAACCTGTGGTCGATGGATATGCGCAGCAAGTTGACCAAGGGCGATGAAAACCAAAAGAGTGAATTGGGGTTCCGCGCAGAACTGGTGACCATCCTGAACAATCTGGGACAGGCAAACCTGCCGTTGTTGTTACTGGAAGCGCAAAAACGCGTTGCGCAATATTCTGCGGGCGCTTACTGGGCAATGGGCGAAACATTGCTCAAGACCGCCAATGAGTCTGCGTTGCCGCTGCTGAAGCAATTGATTATGAACACCTTGCAAATGGATGACAGCAAGGTGCCGGTTCAGATGCGTGAAACATACTACGACGTTTCCAAAGATGCGTTTGTGCCGATCAGCCGCGACAAGGTTCTGTACTCGCTGGTATTTGCGGTGGATAAAAATTGCGGAGAGAAGGGCAACGAATTCTTGCGCGACATCGCGCGGCGTGTGCGCAAGCGCGAGTTCGAGATGCCCGGTTCGGAAACCGAGTCGTTTTTGGGCGGTTTGATCGTATCGGAAATTGCGGCATTGCGTGCGGAAGAAGAGGCGGAGGCTGCTACAGCCGCATCCACGCAATCGCGGCCCCGCTCCGGCGAAGCGGTGAAGAGTTTGCTCAAAGATGCGCTGGGCAAGGGGTTGTTTGGTGTAAAAATAGAAAAGCGTATTTCTGCCATTCAGGAACTGGGTGCGCGTGCGGAGTTGGAAGCGATTCCCGCGCTGTGCGAGTTGCTGGATGCAACCGATGTGGTTTTGCGCGGCGCGGCAGAAACAGCGCTTACCAAGATCGTAAATCCCGCAAGTCCGGGGCAAACGTACGGCATTGCGGTATATGATATGTTGCATTGCTTGGAAAAAGCGTCTGATGCGCGTGTCCGTGCCATTACTCTTTTCTTTGCGCGGCAGCGTCCGACACAGGCGCCGTTACAGCCTCTGTTGGAACGTTTTGTTGCGACAGAAGACAGCGAAAAACTGAAACGGTTGGTCATGGCAATCGAACGGGAACCGATTCCCGCAAGTACTCCCACGGCATCCGCTGGCGCTGGTATAGCAGTCGCGGGCGCTGATGCGGTGGATGGTGATGGCGCACCCAAGCCGGCCGTACGGCAAAAAACGCCGCAGGAAATTCTGGCCTTGAAACAGCAATATTTCGCCGAACGTAAGGCGTGGATTGCAAGTGGTAAAAAAGGCCCGGAGCCAAAGATGCCAGCGTAATTTTGATGAAATGTAGACAGCATAGGCGCGATGGACTATAATCCAAAACAGCCGATCCATTGGAGTGCATGAATCGGCGTGTGTGGATTTTTCGTGGTTATAAAGAAGAAGTGCTACCTAAGGAGGAATTTTCCATGACCGATCGCCTGAACGTTCTTATAGTCGCTTCCGAGGTTTCGCCTTACGCCAAAACGGGTGGGTTGGCGGACGTCACAGCGGCGCTTGCCATTCAGTTAAAAAAACGTGGGCATGATGTACGGGTCATCCTTCCTTACTACGCCAGTATCCGCGGGAAAAATCTTCCGTTGGACTCCGCGCTGGAATCCATGTGCGTGCGCATGGGCGGCAACAATGAGGAGTGGTGCAAAGTGCTGCACATGGATACCGCCGACGATGTTCCGATTTATTTTGTTGAGCACCATGCGTTTTTTGACCGCTCGGGCCTGTACCATGATGAGGCCATGCACGACTATCATGATAACCCCCGTCGTTTTTCATTTCTCTGCCGCGCGGCGTTGCAGTACTGCATGGACGCGCACTTCAAACCGGACATTGTTCACGCGCACGACTGGCATACCGCGTTGTTACCCGCGTACCTGAAAGTCTGGTTTTGGGATCACGAATATCTCGGTCACGCCGCATCCGTGCTCACTGTTCACAACGCCGCACACCAGGGCGTCTACCCACACAGTCAGTACGGTTACTTTGGTCTGGGCGAGCAGGCGTTCACGCCTGACCGCTTTGAGTCCTGGGGGCAGGTCAACATTCTCAAGGGCGGCATTGCCTACTCGGACATGGTGAACACGGTTAGTCCCGGTTACGCCAAAGAGATTACCACCCCGCACGGTGGCTTTGGGTTGGCGCCGTATTTTACCGCCAAGGGTGACGCGTTTTGTGGCGTGCTGAACGGCGTGGACTACGCCAACTGGTGCCCCGAATTGGACGCGACCATTCCGGCCAAGTTTTCCGTGAAAGATATGGCGGGCAAAGCCGAGTGCAAGCGTGCGTTGCAGAAGGCGTTCAAACTCGAAGTCCGTGATGACGTGCCGATTGTCGGCGCTATCGGTCGCTTTGTTACGCAAAAGGGCTACCACCTCGTGCGCGGCACGATTGAAGAATTGCTCTGGGACGTTCCAATGCAGTTTGTTATTCTCGGCAGCGGCGATTGGGAAAATACCAGTTACTTCGGCATGCTGCCGGGGCGCTGTCCCGGACGCGCCGGTTCCTATATCGGGTACAGCGAAGAGATCGCGCACCTGATCGAAGCGGGCAGCGATTTTTTTCTGATGCCGTCGATGTTTGAACCGTGTGGCTTGAATCAACTTTACTCGTTACGGTACGGCACGCTGCCGATTGTTCACGCGACCGGCGGGTTGGACGACACGGTGGAGCAGTATGACGAGCAGACAGGCGACGGCACGGGCTTCAAATTCCACGCGCCCACCCCGCACGCGCTTTACAACACGGTGCGTTGGGCGGTGAGCACGTGGCACGACCGCAAACCGCACATGAAGATGATGATGGAACGGGCCATGCAGCGCGACTTCTCGTGGGAACATGCCGTGCATGACTATGAAGCGCTGTACCAAAACGCCATTCAGAAAAAAGCAGAGTATGACAATTACCACTCCTGATCCGCGACGGATTTTGATTCTCAACAGCGCGCGGAAATGGATTGGCGAAGCGGCGCACTCGGTGGCAATGGCCGAGACGTTGCTGGCGCGTGGACACCATGCGATTCTCGGGTTGCGTGCGGGATTTGAACCCGAGCAACGCGTGCGAAAAGCCGGGTTGCCGTACGAACCGTTTATCATGAACAGCCGCTTTACCGGCTACCATGATTTGTGCGATATTTTCCATCTGCGCCGTCTGGTACGCAGGGAACGCATCGACCTCATCATCTGTAATCGCGGCAAGGATCACTGGCTGACTGCGGGTGCGCGGGCGTTCGGTATGCGCGCTCCCATTCTGCGCTTTCGCCATGTGGTAACGCATATGCACCAGCACTTGGCAAACGGCGCGCTCTTTCGCTTCGCAACGAACGGCGTTGTTTGCGTTTCAGACGCGGCGAAAGCGTCGCTCGGAACTTATGCGGCATCGGTCGGGCCAAAGCGCCGTCCCGCTCGCGTGATTTACTCCTCGGTGGATTCTGAAAAATTCAATCCGTCAAATCGCAATCAGGCAACGCGTGACGCGCTCGGCATCAAAGCAAGCGATGTGTTGATTACTTTGATTGCGCGTTTTCAGCGCATCAAAGGGCAGGAATACTTTTTAAAAATCGCAGCAGCCCTGCACCAACGCTGCCCCAACACGCGCTTTCTGATGGCGGGACGCGGAAGCCAGAACCTGATTGATAAGTACTGGGCACAGGCCGATGCGCTGGGATTGCCACGCGAAGCGTTGCGGATTGAAGGGTGGTTGCCGAACTTGCCGGAAGTGATGGCGTCGTGTGACATTGGCACCGTAACCTCGCTGGGGTCGGAAGGCTCCAGCCGCGCATCGTTGGAATACATGGCATCGGGCATACCCGTGGTAGCAACGCGCGTGGGTGGCATCCCGGAAATTTTGCGGGACGGCGTGGAAGGTTATCTCACTGAGCCGCGCGCGGTAGAGGAAATGGTGGACAAACTAGAAAGTTTGGTAAAAGACTCCGCGCTTCGTTCGCACATGGGCGCGGCGGGACGCCATGAAGCCGAAACCCGTTTCCACCCCGAGCGCTGGATGAGCGAATTAGAAGCCGAGTTTGCGGAAAATTTATGATTCCCGCGTAATCTACCATTTTGCAAATCCTTAGGTTGCAACCGTCCTTCCTATACAGTTTCAAAAATAAGAGAAACTCATTCTTTGGGGTTTGTATTTTTCTTCGTATTTTTAGTGGTGAAAAAGGATTTAGTTGTTTTTCTCCGGGAGAAAGGCTTGATTCCTTACCACACTTCCAGTAGATTTTTTCTGATGATGAAGAAGCGTATACTCACTCTCTCCTTTCTCCTGATCCTTGCCGCGGGTATTCCCGGTGCGCTTTGGATTGCCGAACAGACGCACCGAGTCCCTGCCGTGGTGGATCGAACCGCCAATGCCACTTCCAATGCGCAGGCAGCGCTTTCGCCCGTGGTTCGTTTTTTTAGTTGGGGGGCGGATAGTTTGTCAGGCATGCTGGAATACTTTGTGCAGAGTGGAACTATACGCAAAGAAAATTCCGCCCTGTCTCGCGAAGTAGCGAAGTTGCAAGCGGACAATCAAATGTTACGTGAGGCCATTAGCAAATACAAACGCTTGGAAGTATCGGCAGAAATAGCCGAATTGAATAATTGGAAAGCCATCCCTGCCGACGTGATTGCGTGGAATAGCCGCAGTTGGTCGCACAGTTTGGTTATCAATCGCGGAACCAATACGAAGGTGGAAGTTGGCGATCCGGTTTTGTATATGAATGGGCTGGCGGGCGTGGTTTATCGTACCACACCGTGGACGGCTACGGTGCAGTTGCTGACCGATTCGCGCACTGCCATTGGTGTTTGCGTGGGGGATGGTAATGAAGCCGGCATGCTAATGGGATCAGGCTCAAACGACCATTTAGAAATCACGCTGAAAAATCCCTCTGCTAAATTACGCAGCGGAGACAAAGTGGTGAGTTCTGGCATGACCAATTCCCTGTATCCGCGTGGACTGCCTATAGGCGTGGTTGCTGAATTGACTGCAAATCCTTTTGGTGATTCCGTGGGAATGGTTCGTCCTTACGTCAGTTTTGGGCAGATGCAGGAAGTGGTTGTGTTAAAAACCGGGCGTTCGCAAACCTCAACGGGACCAACTTCTGCCGCAGTGAATGGAAATGAAGCCGATGAAGCGCCATGATCTGGCTGAAGTAACTTCGAGCAACTGGCCCCAGTTTTTTCTGGGTGCCCTGCTGGTTTTGGCAGGCCTGCTGCTGGATCAAGTCGTGCTGCCACGCATGCTGATGGGATTTACCGGTTTTCGTTTTTTGGAAGCAACCGTGGCGTTATGCGGTATTCGCGGAGGGCTGTGGCGCGGAGTCCTGGCTGGTTGGCTGGCTGGAGCGCTTCTGGCATCGCTCACCACGGAATACGTTGGTTTTTCCATCATGCACATGGCATTGTTGGGCGCAGGCGCTGGGTTGTGTTCGGGCATGGCCAGTCTGAACTTGCCTTGGTTGGAAGCGGGGATGGTATTGGCACTCTTGCTGGTAGACAGCATCGTAAGCGGTTTGGTGGGATGGATGCTCTGGTCGGCTACTCCGTCCATTGAATATGTGGGGATTCCGATTACAGCGCTGGCACTGGGCGCTTTCCGCACCTGGTTTCTGTTCATTGCCAGGCGACCGCGGACCAACGGAAGCAGGATGATTTAGCACGGTTTTGTCAAAGTTAAGAACGCTCTAACACGATTTTATCAGATGGTGTTTTTCGTTGTTGTAGTAAGCCCCAACGGGGCTATCAACTGTAGCCCCGTTGGGGCTGAAAGCAACATCTGGCAAAGTAGTGCTCATTGGCTGCTATTTTTAAGGAAAGCGCACTCCATCGTGGAATCCCGATCTCTCTTCCATAGATATTTTATCCAATTCGATTACACCTTGCTTTTGGTTATGCTTCTGGCTACCGCTCTGGGATTGCTGGCACTGTATGGCACGACATACGAAGTGCCGGGGATGAAACATTACTATCCGCAGCAGGTACAATGGTGCCTGGTCTCGCTTGTGGTTTTCGTTCTTGCCGTGGCCATGCCCTATCGCTGGTTCAAGGGAATCGGGTGGGCTGCTTATGGCATTTCTCTTGTATTATTGGCGCTGTTGTTGATCGCCAAACGAATCCATCCGGGAATCGTGGACGCTGTTGCGGGTGGCGGAGCAATGTCCTGGTTTAAGATTTCTGTGGGGGGTACATCCATCCGTTTCCAGCCCTCGGAGTATGCCAAAATAACCACCGTCATTGTCACCGCGCATTACCTGGCGTGGCGACACCACAAATTGGGGAATCCGTTGGAGTGCATTCCTCCGCTTCTCCTGATGCTGGTTCCCCTTGTTCTGATTTTTAAAGAGCCGGATTTGGGCGGCTCCGTAATTCTTTTGCCCATTCCTTTTGTGCTCTTATTCGTAGCCGGTGTCCGCTGGTGGATGGTTTTAACCGCCACCATAACCGGGCTGGTGCTTTTGCTGGGCGGGGCGTTTTATTGTGCGAATGCCGAAACGATACCGGGATTACGCGCCTACCAGGAAGCGCGCATCCGCGTCTTTTTAACCCCCATCGCGCAACCCTTTATTCTTCCCGGTGTTGAGGAAACCCTGTACAGGGGGGCTGGAGATAAAAAGGGAGAGGCTTTCATCCAAAAAATGACTCCCGAGGAAAAGCGCAAATGGGAGTCGGAAAAGTGGAATATTGATCAGGCGGAAATGGCGCTTGGCAGTGGCCAGATTTTTGGCAAAGGGTGGTGCCAAGGAACCCAATCGCGTTATCGTTTCCTGCCCGAGCACCACACGGATTTCATTTTTTCCTCACTCGGGGAACAATTTGGCCTGGTGGGCTGTTTCACTTTGCTGTTCCTGTACGCGCTTCTGACCTTTCGTGCTCTTTTGACCGCAACACGCACAACTGATCCTTTTGGAAAATATCTTTGTGTTGGATTGATCACACTTTTTCTTACGCACGCGTTCATGAACATCGGCATGTCCACCCGCTTGTTACCCGTTACGGGATGCCCCCTTCCTCTGGCTTCCTATGGAGGGTCGTTCATGGTTGCGAACTATCTCATCTTGGGACTGATCGTCAACGTTGCCATGCGTCGTGAAGAAAACCGGAGCATGGCGCGGGAATAATAAAAAACGGGAGTGTTAACAACTATAGAGGTAGGATATCCTCGTTGTCTAGTCCAAGGATTTTTCGCGTCCCCCCATACCACAAAAGGTATCTCCCAAGATTTAACTACGAAAAACACGGAGCACACGGAAAAATCACTGGCAGTGTTTTTTTTCGCGCAAACGCGCCCGTGTCGCATTCAATTTTCTTTTTTTTCAGTCTAAAAATATTTTCCCCCTCACAGAAGCAAAACAGCGATCACGCAAAGTACTGATATTTGATAGTTTATAAAAATAAATCTATACTGAATGGCTCGATATATATTGTACAATGCTTGTTGACATATTCATGTGATTGTTAGAACATAAATGCGGATATCCGAATTTGTAGGGAGGCTATCCCACAAAAACCAAACAATACACCTGAATGTAATCTTCAACAAGGAGCAATGCCGGTGAGCGCTGACTTTCTAGAGCAGGTATCCACACACAAAAACAAGGTTTCGTGTAGCGCCGTGGCGACGGTGGCTGGAGTGTCACAGGCAACGGTATCGCGTGTTTTGCACAGCGATCCCAGTGTTACACCCGAAACCACCGCTCGTGTCCGCAAGGTCATAGAAGAAATGGGGTATCTGCCTCGTCCTTCTTTGACACATTGGTCAAAAAATGTTGGGCTGAAAACGCACAACATTGCCTTTCTTGCTCGCGGTGAAAGTTTGCGCGCCTTGGAAAGAGCCCCGATAATGCTGGACGTGTTGCGGGGGGTTGAGTCAACATTGCAGGATCACGGTCTTTGCATGTTACAAGGGGCTGTTGCTGAAAATCGCGATATGCCGCCCATGATTCGCAATAAGCAGGTGGACGGTGCTATCATATGGCCTGATCTTCAGGGAATGTCATCGGCTTTGATTGAGGCGCTTCGTCCCTTACCGTTGGTTTACCTGATGGGGGGGCAGGAAACGCGTTTACCAGGAGATCGCATCCAACCGAACAATAAGGCTATTGGAACCTTGGCGGCTGATTACCTGGTTTCGCGTGGACACAAGCATGTTGCCTATCTGGTGATCCCAGATTTTGTCAGACGTCTCGGTGAGCGGTGGCAGGCTTTTTCATACTTTGCAGAACAAAAAGGGGCAACGGTTTCGCAAATACTTTTGAATACCAAAGACCTTGAGTTGACCGATGTCGATAATGAGGAAGTCAGCCGATCTATTGGACAGGATTTGCGCACGGCAATGGAACAAGAACCCCACCCGACGGGATTGTTTATTTCTGCAGATGGACTGACGGCACATGCGTATCCTCATCTGAAAAAGATGGGGTTTCAAATTGGCAGCGATATCGAAATTATTTCCTGCAATAGCGAATCCGCATTTTTGATTGGACTGGACCCCAAGCCCAAATCGATTAGTCTGCAAGGGGAATTGATTGGCAGGCGGGCGGTGGAGCAATTGTTGCTCAATATCCAGCATGGTCAGGCAAAGGATACGTTCTACACGGTGGAAATCGATCCGCAATTGCATTGATCCTTTGTTAGGGTCTGTGTTTACATTTTGCTTATGCGTATACCGGCAAGGTTGTGCGTATCCGTCCTTGAAAGAAAAAACAGCGTTGCTCGGCGCTGTTTTTTCGTTTATATCAATAATAATAACATAAAAAAAGTTATCGCTTTTGTCGATGATGGTGTTCTGCGGGCGTGAGATCAAAAACTTCATATTCTCTTGGTGCTAATGTTGATTGATTTTCAGGTGATTGTGAAGCAAACAATGCTTGCGATAAATAGGCGCTGGTGTAGAAAACCCCCTGCACTGGCGTTTATGCTTTATGTGCGGCATTGAGAGATGTTCATTTTGTTTCCTTTTACAAACTCGTTACACTCTTCTCGTGGAAAGCATGCTACGCTGAGACCAGATGGAAGAAGCGCCCACTCCCCGTTTTGGAGGAATTTTCTGTGAAACGCCTACTTTGTGTTGCTCTGCTTACATTTGCTGCGCTTCCTAATTTTTCATTATTGGCCGCCGGACCAACACCTCCTGGTAGCACCCGCGCCGTCCCCAGTCGCGCGCTCGATATGATGCCGGTGCGTGAAGTCACGGTCTTTAAGGATGGCAGCGCATTTCTGCGCCATGAGGGCGCTATGCCGGTGGATGCGTCGGGCAATCTGCTGATGGATTATTTGCCCATTCCCACGCTCGGCACTTTTTGGCCCTACGTGAAGGACGAGGTGCGCCTGAAAGCCGTTTCCGCCAGCCCGCGACGCGTGCAAATCGAGCGCACCGCCATCAACCTGAGTGAAGTGCTGGAGGGCAACGTAGGGGAGAAGGCGTTGCTAACCGAAACAAATGGCACGACCACCACGGCGGTGATTCTTGCCGTGCCGCGTCGCAGTTCCGAAGAACTCATGGCTACCAGCGCGCCCAACTCGCCTGAGCGTTTGCCGGAATTTGGCGACTTGATCCAGATCAAAACGGACAAGGGTGTTAAGACGATGCCCATCAGCCAGATTCGCGATGTTACGTTTGAGAATGCCCCCAAACCGGCGCTGGGACGGGAAGAGTTCCGCAATCTGCTGACGTTGCAACTGGATTGGCAGGGGAAGAAGCCGACGTCGAAGGTGAACGCCGGACTGGCCTATTTGCAGAAGGGGCTGCGTTGGATTCCGAACTATCGCATTGTGCTGGACGACAAGGGCGGAGCCAAGGTGCAACTGCAAGCCACGCTGGTTAACGAAGTGTTAGACTTGCAGGATGTGACGATGAATTTGGTGGTGGGTGCGCCGAACTTTGTTTTTTCCGATAAAGTTGATCCTATTTCTCTGCAAAACACGTTGGTGCGGTTGAACTCGGATGTCAACGGGATAAATAACAGCAATATGGCCGGGAATGCGATCATGTCGCAAGCCGCTCGTGCGAATGGGGATGAAGATGATGCGTCGCACCAGAGAGGTGTGATGGATTTGGGGCCGACAATTGACGCGAACGGCCCGAACGAAGACCTTTTTCTCTTTCCGTTGAAAAACATTACGTTGAAAAAGGGCGAGCGCATGACGCTGCTCGTGGCGGAGTACGCGTTGAAGTATGAGGATGTTTACACGCTGGATGCGTCTTGTCTTCCTCCAAAGGAAATACACGCCAACATGAACGGTGATCATCAGCGTGAACGTGAGATGGAAAAACTTCTCGCCGCACCCAAGGTCAAACACGGTATTCGTATTAAAAATGAGTCGCAGCAGCCGTTTACCACTGCACCTGCGTTGTTGATGCGTGGGGAACGTGTGCTATCGCAGGTGATGATGACGTACACGCCCGTTGACGGTAGCGTTGATCTGGACATGAATACAGCCCTTAACATCCAAGTTTCCAAGGAAGAAAACGAAGCGCCGCGCGACGAAAAATCGGTAAAACTTGACGGCGATGAGTATCAGAAGATTAATCTGGCCGGAAAGATTACGCTCGTGAATCGGATGCAAAAACCCATCACGGTTGAAGTGAAACGTATCATTCTGGGCGAAGTGGATAAAGGAAGTCTGGATGCGAAAATAACGAAACTCAATTTTTTGGAAGAGAAAACCGCGTTATCGCAATGGTGGGAATGGTACGATTGGCCCGCGTGGTGGAATCACTTGAACGGGATGAGTCGCATTACGTGGAGGGCCAGTCTCAAACCCGGCAAGGCGGTTGATTTGGATTATACGTGGCATTATTATTGGCGTTAGGGAAATAAAAGATTCTATCCGCAGATTGCGCAGATGACGCAGATTAACCCCACGGGAGTTTGTTGGTTTTAATCTGCGCTATCTGTGAAATCTGTGGATAAATCAGGTGGTTTGTTGTTAATCTGCGTCATCTGCGCAATCTGCGGATAGAATCTTTTGTTGTACAAAGATCACGCCTATGCGAAAAAAACGAATCCTAATTATCGAAGACGACAATGCCATCCGCGGCCAGATTGAAGATGCCATGCTAAGCGAGGGGTTTGACACGCTCACCGCGGCCAATGGTATCGACGGTCTCAGCAGCGCAGTCAAGTGCGATTGCGATCTGGTGCTGCTCGATCTGGTGCTGCCGGGGCGCGATGGACTGGAAATTTTAAAAGAAGTGCGCATCACGCGTCCTACCCTGCCGGTTATTATCCTGACGGCGCGGGGCGAAGAACCGGATCGCGTCAATGGGTTGCGTCTGGGAGCAGATGACTATGTTGTCAAGCCGTTCAGCCTAAAGGAACTTCTGGCGCGTGTGCATGCGGTGCTGCGCCGTTCGCCCGAGCGTCCCGGCGATGTGCAGGTGATCGCCATTCCGGGCGGCGCGGTGGATATGTCGCGCCGCGAAATCCGCTTTGACAATGACCAGCGTGAAGAACTTTCCGAGCGCGAAGCCGAACTGTTGCGCTACCTGATTTGCAATGGGGGGCGGGCCATTGAACGTCGCGAAATTTTATCGAACGTTTGGCGCATCAATCCCGAGGCGATTGTGGAAACGCGCACGATTGACATGTGCATTGCGCGGTTGCGCGAGAAGATTCATGACGATCCTGCTACACCGCATTTGATTTTGACTGTGCGCGGCAAGGGCTATATGTGGGCGGCGAAGGACGGCGCGTCATGTTGAGAAGGCCGCTGCATGCC
>DNPO01000395.1 GCA_003501375.1 Candidatus Sumerlaeota bacterium
CATGCCTGTGTCCCTGCGGGACTAAATGAGGAAAAATTATCTTGGACGAGAGTGACAAATTAACTACGGCAAGTCTTTGAGCCAGACCTTGGAGGCAGCGGGTTTTTCCGCGCGTTTTGCCGCTTTGGGTGCGTTGGAACGCGCTGCAGCACCACCGGAATAATCCACCGCAGGTTCGTTCGCATCCGGCGCGGGTTGCGCACCACGGTTTTGCCGCGCATAGTTTGGAATGGCCAGCATGGGGCTACCGTCAGCCCAGGTTCCTTTGATGGTCATGACGCCTTGGAGCAAGTCACTTTTCCACTCGTTGGTTAGCGGCCCGGCACTCAGCGCTTGGTCAATGCTTGGCTGATCCGCGGTCTCCACATTGTAGACCAACGGGCCATAACGCAACGCAACCGAGTCGCGGGTGGCCTTGATTTTTTCGTCCGCCTTGATGCGCTGTACCTGCATGGGCATTTCCAGCGTGATCGTGTCGCCCGCCTTCCATTTGCGGGTGATCACCGCGTAGCCCTTTTCAATTTGCGGCGTGACGGATTCCCCATTTACCGCGAGCGACTTCAGCCCGCTCACCTCCGGGGTGGAGGTATAGAGTTTGCTGGTGGTGCGGTTGGGCACGCGCACATAGACCGTGAATTTCTTGGATTCTTTCGGATTCACCGTGATGGTAACTTTTCCACTCCACGGGTAGTCGGTTTTCTGCACCATCTCCACATCGGTGCCCACGACCTTCTCAACATTGATCTTGCCCCCGATGAAGAGGTTGACATACAAGCCATCGTCGCCCTTGACATACGTCCAAGTGGGGATCATCAGCAGCGTGCGCGGGATATTGCCGACGCAACAGGGGCAAACGTGCCACGCGGTGCGCTTGCCGCCAATCAGCGGATTGGCGTAGTGGAAGGTATGACCGTCAAGGTCTGTTGCGCCGAGCAGCGCATTGTACATGGTCTCCTCATACAGGTCGGCATACTTCGCGTCATGATAAGCCAGGTTGAGTTTGTACTGAAAGAAAATCAACCCGCAACTGGAGCAGGATTCGCAATACCCATCATTGGGCAGGGAGTAGTTAGGGCCAAAACCTTCGGAAGTTTCGCCACTGCCCACACCGCCAGTGACGTAGTATTTCTTGTTGATCATGTTGTCCCATAGCGACATGACGGCGCTTTCGTAATCCACATCGCTGGTTTCCGCTGCAACATCGGACATGGCTGAGTAGTTGTATACGGCGCGAACGGCGTGCCCGACGGCCTCGTACTGCTTGATGGGGGGCAAGTGGCTCTGGTCGTACTCATCCCCCCCACGTCGCGCGTCGAGCAGGTAACGGGCCAGTTTCACGTAAGCGTCACCGCGACCATTACCTTCCATGTCATTCACAAAGCGACCGAAGCGTACGAGGGCTTGCTCCATTTGTTGGTGCCCGTCGAACCACTCCTTTTTGCCGGGGCCGATGTTGGCCACCCAGCAATCAGCCAGTTTTTTTGCCGCATCGTACAGGCGTTTGTCCTGACCATTTGTCAAGGTATAGTGGTTAATGGCGGACTCAATAAAGTACCCGGCCACATAGCCCTCATGATTGCCGCGTTGCGCGGGCGACCAGTGCGCGGGCCAACGCTTGCGATCCTCCAGCGTGTAAGCGGTTTGCAGATAACCATCTGGTTCCTGCGCCGCCAAAATGATCGGAATCCATTCTTCCAGCGTCGCCTTCATCTTCTCCTGCGCCTTGATGATTTCCTCATCGCCCTGCGGATCGACCATCAGCGCGATACACATCGATTCAACGGTCTGGTGTACCCAGGCGTTGGAGAAAACATAACCTTTGTGCCTGGCATGCGGTTCGCCACGCAACGCTTTGGCCGCCTCGATAAAGTTGTCAATCCCGCCATCGCCCTGATCCTTTTTGATGTCGGTGCGGGTACACATGTCAATGCAGTGCGGAATCCAGTTGACGATGAGTGACTTGGCACGCGCATTCCACAAGGGGCTGTCGATGCTGTAGCGCTTCGTGTACACCACGTCCAGACGCTTGGCAGGCGGCGGAGTCTCTGCACGCACCTTCAGCGTGGAGGACGCGCACGCATTGCCTTTGCCTGCGCTCAACTGAAGCACATAATCGCCCTCTTTGGAAAATGTCGCGGTGGTTTCGGGTGAGTGCGCGTTTTCAAACTTGACGCTCCCGGGGCCGGAAACCTTGCTCCAGGTGCAAACCGATGTTCCATTGGATTTCAGTATTTTTACCGCACCGGAGAGGTAGGTCTTACCGCCCAGCACCACGACGCGATCTACCCCGGCAGTAACCGTCGGGGGAAAGTCTGGCGAATTGCCCGAGTCCAGAACGCGCCATTCCAGCAAGCCGGTAGAGAAATTTTCATTGCCCGTCATCTCCAAACGGAGTTTGGAGGTTTTCATCTCGTCAAAAGTCGTGGTGTTAAATTTATCCGCTTCCACTCCGAGACCGGAGGGACTGTTTACAGGTTCAAATTTCGTTCCATTCCAGTACAGCACCCGGCAGGACTTGGGCAGGCGCACCCCCTGATTATCATTCCACCAGTACACTTCGATCTTGTTGGTGCTGATGGGCTGGCTCCAATCGTACTGCACCCATTGCACGCCCCTCTGCGGCCAGTTGCCATAAGCGCCCTTGCCGCGTTCACGCGAATTTTTGGGGATGTCGCCATCATTTAACGCGCCAAGCGTGGTATCGCCGGAAAAATAGGAGGCGGAGGGTTTTGCTGCAAGCGCCAGATTGGCGGGCGCAGCGGTCGATGGAGCGGACTTTGGAGGCGTTTGCGCCCCCGTGCAAGCGTTGAAGCAAAAGCCTGTCAGGCACAACAACGCAAAGCGATAAATTTTAGAGCGATACATATACTTTCCTCGTTTTTTTCAGGGTAAACTCCCGACCTCAAATGCAACTATTCATGAATAACACAGCGGCATTCTTTCAACAAGGATTTCATGTTTTTAATGTTACCAGAAAAACGGTTGAAGAGAACTTCCTCCATCAAAGGAGAGGTATTATAGTGTTCTTCAAAATTTTGTTGATTTTAAGGTTTTTAGGTACGCAGGCCCGTGGGGCTAAATAAGGAAAAATTATCTTGAACAACAGTGGGATGCTCTCTCAAATAAGAAGCAAAACGAGAGCCACAGATTTCACGGATTACGCCGATCGAGCCCGACTTGGAACTGGGTTCAATCTGTGTAATCTGTGGCTCCCTTTTTTATTTTTG
This sequence comes from Candidatus Sumerlaeota bacterium, assembly GCA_003501375.1. Lineage (GTDB taxonomy): Bacteria > Sumerlaeota > Sumerlaeia > UBA8349 > UBA8349 > UBA8349. The sequence goes on from DNPO01000395.1 coordinate 3,228, forward strand.
CTCGTGTTCGTGATCGTGGTCATCATCACCCAGCGCATCGTGCAAGCGGGTGAGAAAACGCTGGAATTGCGCCGGGGTGAGTTGGTTGTCGCGTTCGGTAAGACTGAGTTTGGAGAGTAGTTCGGCGCCGCCGTGTTGTTGGAGTAATTTTTCAGAAACGACTACGTGGATTTTTCCGTTATCCGGCCAGACGCCGATGTCGTGCGTGGCATCGGGGCCGAAGTCGATTTTTTCGGCTTGCTGCATGTGGTGTATCTGCGGGGCATTCAGCGGGGCTTTAATCGTATCCGTCTCTACCTGGTTTGTTTTTTCCTGCTCATTGGGCAGGGACGGTTTTGTCTGTTGCGCAATAACTCCCATTGCGACAATCGCGCAAATGACAAGGGCAATAATTATTCGGTTTTTAGTCGTCATGTTGGCATCCTCAGTGCGGTTTCAACCTCGTTATACGCTGCTTCCAGTTTAGGAAAGGCAGCGGCGGCTTTGTCAAAATCGGCATCCCGCGCCGCAAACTCGATTTCCTTGGCCAGCGCCATCACAACAGGCGCGGAAATGTGAGCCGATGCACCTTTGAGTGTGTGGGCTACGCGAATTAGCCGTGGCAAATCTTGCGCAGCGTGCGATTCCTTGATTTCTGCAATTTGCAAGGGGGCTTCAGTCAGATAAATTTCAATGAGTTCATTGCAGAGGTCTTCATCCTCATCTACACGTTCCATGAGGGCGGCGCGGTCGTGGACCAGTGCGGCTTTCACCGGAGATGCCGCAGGCTTTTGGGGCGTATCTTTGGGCATGTCGGAGATAACGACGGGCAGGTATTTTTGGATAATGGTGGAAAGTTCGTCGGGCTTGAACGGTTTGGAAATGTAATCGTCCATTCCAGCGGCGATACATTTTTCCCGGTCTCCCTGAATTGCGTTGGCGGTCATGGCAATGATTGGCGTGTGCTGCTTGCTGCCTTGGAGTTTTCGAATGGCTACGGTGGCTTCATACCCATCCATTTCCGGCATTTGACAATCCATCAGAATAATGTCGTAGGCGCGGGTATTCAGGGCGTCAACGGCCTGTCGTCCATTGGCGGCGCAATCAATATTATGCCCCATGCGCTCCAGCGAGTGTACGGCCACCTTTTGATTGATCAGATTGTCCTCTGCCAGCAGAATGCGGGCTTTTCTCAGACGGGTTTCTTTGAGTGAATGCTGGGTAATAAGCGGGGGCACGGATTCGACCGCAACGCCTTTGGTGCGCCCCATGATCTCTTGCAAGCAGGCGGACATTTGGCCATGTTTGATGGGCTTGACCAGATATCCGTCAAATCCGGTTTCCAAAGCACGTGCAGCATCCCCACGTCTGCCAACAGTGGCGAGTTGGACAAGCGGCGTGTTCCTGATGAGTTCGCTTCCTTTGATGGCTGCCGCAAGTTCGAGGGTGTCAAAGCCTGAATGTTGCACATCCAAGAGGGCCACATGGAAAGGCGTTCCGGCTTTTTGCGCCTCGCAAAGCATACGAATGGCTTCCTCTGCGGTAGCAGCGTCCGATGGAACGCACTCGCGGGCAAACAGGCGCAGACGCAGGATTTCGCGGCTTACAGGATTAGAACTAACAACCAATACGCGGATGCCTTTGATGCTCACCGGAGTGTGGCTGAGTCCCTGTTCTTCATTTCTTGCCGTTTTGCCCAACTGGATAGTGAACCAGAAGGAAGAGCCTTTTCCTTCCTGGCTTTCCACCCCGATTTCGCCGCCCATAAGACCGGCAAGTTGTTTGGAAATGGCCAGGCCCAATCCCGTGCCACCGAATTTGCGAGTGGTAGAGGCGTCGAGTTGACTGAAGGACTGAAAAAGACGAGAGATGCGATCGGCGGGGATACCAATGCCGCTGTCGGTTACGCTAAAACGCAGCATGCACGAATCCGTGGTTTCACTGTCAATGGCTACACGCACGACCACTTCGCCCTGCTCAGTAAACTTGATTGCGTTGTTAATCAGGTTGATGAGAATTTGGCGCAATCGGCCTGGGTCGCCGCGCAAATAACTGGGAATGCCAGATTGGATAAAGGAAATGAGCTCGAGATTTTTCTCGGCTGCGCGAATGGACATGAGTTCCAGCACCTCGTCCAGTCCTGTGCGCAAATCAAATTCAATGTCTTCCAAGTCGAGTTTGCCTGCTTCGATCTTGGAGAAGTCCAGAATATCGTTGATAAGGAGCAGCAATGCCTCGCCGGATGATTTGACAACCTCGGCGTATTCCCGTTGCTCATGCCCCAGATCAGATTCGAGCAGCAAGCCTGTCATGCCGATAACCCCGTTGAGCGGCGTGCGGATTTC
>DNPO01000026.1 GCA_003501375.1 Candidatus Sumerlaeota bacterium
GCACTCGCCTGCGGTTCGGCCAGTGCAATCGGTATGATTATCGACGGAAAAGAACCGCCGGTTGAATTCCCTTTCCTATGCTGAAAGTCGACACTCTGGTAAGCGCTTCAACTTTTTATGCCATTTGCACACCACTGATTACCCATCACAGGCATGTCACTTAGTCAGCCTTCTTGATTTGTGGCTTTCGCCAAACCCAATACCCCCCTGACACCTGTTCACGGCAGACGCATACGCCATCCAGAGACACAAATACAAAATTCCCAAAGCATTTTCCCATCAAAAATTCCAATGCGATTTGACATGAAAAATTCATCACACTAATGGCACCATAGATAATGGCAATCCAAAGAGTGTGTTATCAACATCCAAAGTGGTTAAAATTGTTAAGATGGAATTCTGTTTTGGTAAAATGCTTTTCATCAGCCAAAATGGTGACAACTCCTCTCAAGGCTGGCGGGTATCCGTGAGGCTAAAGTTTTGAGGGTATTTTCCGATATGGAAATACATTCCTGACAGTTAAATAGGTAGGGCGCACCACCAAAAATGTTCAAGCAAGCAGCAAATTGTGCTGGATTCTTCCTTGTCCGATAGTACGGGCAAAGAATGCTACCCAATAGTACGCATAAGATTGCTTGATAGTTGGTGTGGTTGATAGACTACCTACAGGAACACAAAGCAAGTATGTGGAACAGCGGTTATTTTTCTAGAGGGATTGACCGTAGCTCTCTTCTGGAAGTGAGCACTAGGGTTTTCTCTGATCGTCATTGACAGGGTTTAATGTGGAGCGGAATTAATGAGCGAACTCAGTCAATTTGGAGTCAGCGAAGAAGCTTACCGCTTCCTTAAGAGCGGGCAGGGTTTCGGCCTGAGCATTCCACGTGCTGACTATTTCCCCAAGAAAGCCCCCCCCAAGGAACAAACAGCGAAGATTCCCAAAGTCGCAATCCTTCTTTGCACGTATCACGGACAGCGCTATCTCGCCGAACAACTAGACTCCTTTGCCACCCAAACGTACTCAAACTGGGAAGTTTGGGCCTCGGACGATGGATCACATGACAATACCCATCCAATCCTCCGCGAATACCGGGCAAAGTGGGGAATGGATCGATTGTCCATCCATTTTGGTCCGGCGGAGGGTTTTGCCGCCAATTTCCTGTCCCTGACTTGCAAAGCAGCCATCAAGGCAGATTACTACGCCTATTCCGATCAGGACGACATTTGGGAAGCCGAGAAGCTGGAGCGCGCAGTAAACTGGCTGAACACTATCCCACACGACGTACCGGCACTTTATTGCTCACGCACCCGCCTGGTTGACGCAAGCAATAACGACATCGGCTTTTCCCCTCTATTTACCAAAAAACCGAGCTTCGCCAATGCCCTGATGCAAAACATCGGTGGCGGCAATACAATGGTTTTCAACAACGCAGCCCGTGCCTTGTTACGCAAAGCCGGTGAAAACGTCCCAGTCATTACCCATGACTGGTGGGCATACATGGTTGTCAGTGGCTGCGGTGGTCAGGTTTTCTATGATAGCTACCCCTCCTTGCGGTATCGTCAGCATGACAAAAACCTGGTTGGCGTAAATTCCAACTGGTTTTCGCGTCTTGTTCGTTTTCGCATGCTCTGGCAGGGACGGTTCCGGCACTGGAATGACGCGAACCTTGAAGCCCTCGGGCGCCTGCGAGCCGATCTGTCTGCGGAAAACAGGAAAGTTCTCGATGAATTTTCGCAAACCCGCAGCGGCAATCTTGTTACCCGAATCATCGGGCTCAAACGGTCCGGTGTCTATCGACAGACATTGTGTGGAAATCTTGCACTGATTGCCGCAATTATCCTAAAAAAGATGTAATTACATAAAGGCACCACGCATGCTGTTGCAAAGCAATGCCGTGATGCCTTTCTATCCGATCCGCACCACCTAGCGCGACAAATCCCTCTGCGGAGTCGGCCTTTTTGAGAATTCATGGCATCTGTCAATTCTCGGCTTACGGCATTCATAGTGCCGATAAAACGAAATCTGCCTGGACAGCCCGAGCACTTTGCATTTGACATCCTCAAAAAAATACGTGAGGACTTCCTCGATTTCCTTTGCCGTATTTACGTGCTCATTCCTCATTAACACGCCATAGTCAAGCCCATATTTGAACTTGAATTCAAGGCCTGTCGTCAATTTCCACCCGAGCGTCCACAAAATAGTCCCTTCGCTTGGCACCGCCGACCGAAACACTCCACCCTCTGCCAGCAACAGCCCACTTTCTGCGATGACTTCCGGCAAGTTACAAACGTGCTCAAGTGTCGCAACAGAAGTAATACGGTCATAACGAATGTCGCCCGGTAACTCAGAGATATCAGCATAAATATTTCTGACTCTAGCGAGGTTCGGTGACGATTTATATAATGCGTCAAATGGTTCGACAATATCATAACACTTGACGTGTGGTTCATATTTAAGTTGGTTAAGCGTGCCAGCACCTAATTCCAAAGTTACTTTATTGGAACCTTGTGAACTGGAAACATCGCACGCCACTTGCCTATGCAGCCAAGACTCCATTCTCTGCGCTACAGACGTAGCAGCAGTTTTCCCGTCGCGATTTAATTTATAGTGCGCTGAATAGATATCCTGAAATGCCTTCGGCAAAGGTGGCCGAATTTTCGGAAAGTTTGAAAACATAGAGCCTCTAGTTAAAATGATTACTAATTAATTTTTAATGGTTAAACCGTCCCATCAAACACACAGTGGATTCACGGTTGACAGCCAACCCGTATTGCAGACAAATTTTCCACCATGATATCCAATTGACACAGTCACTTCTAGAAAATGAGGACGAACACGCTACAAACTCAAAGTGGTCCTGCGCACTTAGGGCAAAACGTTTCCTGGCATATCCTGCACCGAAATCTCTAATTCCCGAACCACGCCACTTCTTTTCAGTCTCAGATAAACAGCAACCAAAATCACAAGGCACACTCCCAAAACACCTATCGCAAGAGATCGAAAGAAAATCCCCGGCAAATAGCGAAATTCAACCAAGTGCCCCCCGGACGGGATAATCACTCCCATCTGCGTGCCATTGACGGCCAAAAGAGGTTTTCTGACGCCATCCACGTAGACCTTCCAAGCCAAGTCACGATACTCGTTCAGCACAAGAATCCCACCTACATCACACTGGACGGTATATTGATGGCGATTGGGCTTATCGACAT
>DNPO01000458.1 GCA_003501375.1 Candidatus Sumerlaeota bacterium
ATTGTTTCTGCGGGAAAGCGCTTCCGGTCGTACTGACAAAATATGATGAGGTCCCGTTCCTGCAATATTTGGTTCACCCGGACTTCATACGAAATCAGGGCGTGAAAATCCAAAATAGTTTCCGAGGCCCAACTCATATCGCATAAAATGCGAACGGCTGCATATCCCGATGCTTGGGCGGATTCAGCCGCGTGTTCAAACGTTGCTACCGCTTTTTTCGGATTAAAAACTTCATCCTCAAAATAAAAATCGCGCACAGAACAAATCGATAATGCACCAGAAAGGATGGCTTCTTCCACCGCAATCCCGGCATCGCGCAACATCTGCCACACGGCTTCTTCCCCATCCGCCGCAACCAGATAGATGCACCGTTCATGACGCGCCAATCCGATTTGCACAAATGCAGCAGATGCCCCTGCCTGCTCGGCTGGCGTTTCGTAAAGCAAACACGGATGATCGTGAACCTGGATACGTTCGAGTTCCTCAGTTAATCGGGGAAGGAGATTATCTGGTTGCAGGGTCATGGGTACATTTCACCCGTTATCACCATTAGGTGTAACGGGAAATTGCCAACGGAGAAATCCCGAAGGGAATGAACAAAAGCCTGAGTGTGCTCGTTTAAAGTGAAGTTTTTCTACCACGGTTTTAATTTTGTAACAAAACGGCAAAAAACACAAGACTTAACTTTCATTCTATTCATTTTGCCAGGAGAGTTTTCAAAATTGCGAAATCGCACCTTGTGAAGCGCGGTAGCATGATACGTCGCGCACAGTTTGTTTTGTTGACTGGATGGTTTTCCTGAATAAAAAATTTGGTTTCAAAACGCTTATCTCCCTCCCAATAGGCTTGACAATACCGGTAAAGATTGCGACCATTTCACATGCAATGAGGCGAGAAAGCCTCGACAAGAAAGGGAGAGCCCTATTCATGAACATGTTCCAATGGAAAACCAGCGCAGCAGCAGTGGTTTGTGCGGGAATCTTGTTGTGCATGGTGGGATGCGGAAAAAAAGAATCTGAGAAAAACGCTTCCGAATCAACCAATGCAAAGGCGCAACAGCAAACAGCATTGACCAGCGCCACCCAGGCCAAAGCGACGCCCCCCCTGCGGGAACAGGTGACTTTTAATTTGAAATACCGGGGCTGGGATATTAATGAAAAGGGTATGTTTAATGGCAATAGTTGGGGCGGGAATACGGAGACGACGGCCAAAACATCTTTTACGCAGGAATTGAAGTTGGACGCAGCGAAGGTGTTTTATCCCGGTTTGCCCAATTATTCGGGACAACAAGGGGATTATACGGCGCTTGAATGCGATGCGGAAGGAAATGCCAAAGCCCTGTATATCGATTTGAATGATAACGGAAAATTGGATGAGGGTGAAAAAATACTTCCTTCAGTGCCGACTACGGAAATGTACCGTGGAGACAAGCGCGTATTTTTTATAACGCCGGATTTTGAAATTTATCGTGACGGAAAATTATACCCTTGTCGGATGGCTGCCAATACGCAAACGCAGAAACAACACATGACGCGCAATGGGGTAACGACGGAGGAACTGTACACTTATGTTAATTGGAGTGTGGCGAGTTGTCTGGAAGGCTCAGCGACAATCAATGGGCAGGAATATCGACTGATGTTGTATGATACCACTCCCGGAACGGCAAACTATACTTCGTTCGGTACACCCCAAAATGGTAATGCTTCCACCTTCTCTTTGTTCAAACCAGCCGCGGTTAACAAACAAGGGGGATATATTTCCCGTCAAAGCCTGACACGCATGATCATGGTGGAAGGCGCTTATTATGAGATGCGTTTTTCGGACGATTTGCAGAAGTTAATTCTGACTCCAAGCACGCTGCCGCTCAGTTCTCTCAGTTTGACCGTGAATGCGCCATCAGAGGTGAAGACGCGCAATGTTTCCGTTGTCGTACGAGGTGTCGAAGATAAAAACCTCACTTTTTCGTTTTCTGCACAGGAAAACAAATCGCTGGATTTGCCCGCCATGCCGTATAAAATTTGTGGTGGTGGCTACGAATACTGGCCCGCGTCTGTTGAGAACCCGGATAAAAATCAGGAAACGCGAAAGAACCTTTGGCGTGCCAATATTCGGGAATCAAATACGCTGGCGGTTCCACCCAATGAGGTTGTCTTTATTGATTTTGGACAACCCACTTTGTCCATCGCCGCGGCCAAGCGGGATAATGACTACTATCGCCAGGATACCGCGTTGACCACACGTACTGTTTTTCGAAAGGGCGATCCGGTTGTGTTAATTTGTACGGTGCAGGGAAAAATGGGCGAAGTATATGAAAGTTTTCAGCACAACAACGATTACAACAACTCGCGCCCGACTTATCAAATTACCGACACCTCCGGCACGCTGATTACTTCCAGTACGCTCAACAATTATGCGCAGCGCGGCGGCTCGGCTGTCTATGAGTGGAATACGCAAGGCGTGCCTGCTGGGAAGTACACCGTATCCATGCAAATGGAAACCGGCCCCCTGGCTGGTAAATTGGAAGGAACGTTGGAGATTACATTGGAACGATCACGAGGAACTGCACCCGCAGGTACACCCGTGATGTGGAAATAAGTAATACCCAAAGAAAAAATGGCTCATCTGTACTGTATACCGCTTGAAGCACTTTGTGAGAAAGAGTGGGACAGCCGAGGTGGCTGCCCCACTCTTTTCACAAAATGCATCCTTCGTACCTTGATATCTCCATTTTAAATTTCGCCCTCCCATCAAGCCTCTTGACAAAACCACAAAACATTGCGATTGTTTCGCATGTATAGAGTGAGGCGAGGGTGCCTCGGATAAAGGGTGGTACTGTCATGTTCAAACTCGTAGTAAAACATTTCGGAAGAATCACTTGTGTGTGTCTATTGCTCGCTGCCGCAGGCTGCGGAAAAACAGACGCTGTCAAGTCCCAGCAAAAGAGCGAGTTGCAAACCACGTTGACCAGCAACACGCAGCCTAACACGGCACCGTTGCCCGGGGAAGTTGCGTTTACGCTCAAATATCAGGGGTGGGATGAAAAGCAGCAAAAGAACAACCTGGGGGGTTCCTCTGGCTACGGGGTAGAAAAAACAGCCAAAACTCCCTTTACACAAGGGCTGACTTCTTTAACCGCGTCTACCGTGATTTATCCCGCTTTGCCCTATTCCATGCGACAAAATGGACAGCAACAGGATTATGCTGCGTTGGAATGCGACTCCAACGGCAAAGCGCTTGCCCTGTACATCGACCTGAACAACAACGGAAAATTGGATGACGGGGAAAAGATACTACCCAGCGGTACGAGCGGGGTGTACGGAAGTAATAGTCTTCTTTTTATCACGCCGGATTTTGAGGTGTCGCGGGATAAAAAAACTTTTCTTTGCCGTATGGCAGCCAGTACATATATGCAGGAATCGGGGAATAAAGGCGTCCAAACCAGCGGCGTGATGTGGAGTTCGGCATGCTCGTTGGAAGGCTCGGCGATCCTAAATGGACAGGAACGACGACTTACTCTGTACGATAGCAATGCGGGAAGCGGCGAGTTTACCACATGTGGCAACAGCAGTTACTCCCTGCTCAAAACCAGTGAAATAAATAGAAATGGCGGGTATCCCTCGCGTCAAACATTAAGTCGCCTGATTTGCGTGGATGAACAGTATTATGAAGTACGATTCTCGGAGGATAAACAAAAAGTTTTTCTCAGCCCCAGTGTTTTGCCCATGAGCGCGTTATGCGTGTTATTAAACACGTCCGCTGAGGTGAAAACCCGTGACTTCTCTCTCAATCTGGTGGGCCAGGAAACCCCAGAAGTTAATTTTTCCATTTCCGACCGGAATGGAAAACCCATTGATTTACCAGCACTGACTTATCGCATCCAGTACGGGAATTTTATATGCTGGCCTGGGCCGGACGAAGACCCGTACAAAAATGACAGCACACGGAAAAAACTTTGGCGGGTGTCTTTTCGCGAGGCGAATCCCTTAGTCATTCCTCCAAACCAAATTGTTTATGCTGAATTTGGCAAATTAAAGGCATCCGTCATTGCGGATAGCCGCGAAAACCACTACCGTTCCACTCTCACCACGCAGACGGTTTTTCAGCAGGGCGATTCTGTTATGTTGACCTGCATGGTCAAGGGCCAGTTGGGGGAAGTGTACGACCGCTTCAATCAAGATTATAATTACAAGGAAAACCAGCCCAGTTACAAAATCACCGACACTTCCGGCACGCTGATAGCGTCTGGTGTCGCAGCAAATTATGCGCAAAAAGGCGGTACGGGTGAGTGTTCCTGGGAAACGCAAAACGCTGCACCCGGTAAATACACGGTTGTCATGGAGCAGAACACCGGCCCGCTGGCGGGGAAACTGGAAGGGCGCACGGAAATTGAATTACGCGCAAAACCCACGGGTTTGTCAGCAGGTGTTTCTGCCCTTTGGGGAAAACGATAAAGACACGACTATCACATCGATAAAAACAAGGTAAAATATAATTGCAGCGTTACACCTCTCGTTTCAGCGCCTTGCTCAGGCCGGGTTGCGAAATGCCGAGCAAGCGTGCCGCCAAACTTTGATTCTGGTTACAGCGGCGCATGGTTTCTTCAATCAACAACTGGTACGATTCCTTTATTGTGGGCAACGGTTCGCAATGAACAAAGGGGTTGTCTGTTTGTACCTCGGAAAAAGGCGGATTGGTCGCATCGGCTCCCAGGATACGTTCGCGGAAACGCTCCATGGACAACGTGTGCGATTCGTGGCGACTCACTGCGTCGAAAACCAAACTTTCCAGTTCGCGGATGTTGCCGGGAAAAGCGTAGGAGCCCAGAAGCGATAACAACTCGCGGGGCGGTGTGGGCTTTTTTTTGTCCAGGGCGATCGCCGCCTTTTCTAGAAAACAATCGAGCAAAACGGGCAGGTCTTCCCGGCGTTCGCGCAACGGCGGCAGATGCAAATGGTGCGTTTGCAGGCGGTAGTATAAATCGTTGCGGAACTTTCCCTCGCGCATAAGCGTTGCCAAGTCGCAGTTGGTGGCAGCAAGCACACGCGCCGTACTGGGTTTTGGCACATCCGCTCCCAGCGGCATATAGGCGCGCTCCTGCAACAAGCGCAGCAGTTTCACTTGAGACGCAGGTGCAAGATCACCAATTTCGTCCAAAAAGATGGTACCGCCTTCGGCGCGTGCGATCAGCCCGGCCCGCGCTTCGTCCGCTCCAGTGAATGCGCCTTTGCGGTGACCAAACAACGCATCGGTAAAGAGCGCATCGTCGAGTCCTGCGGCGTTCACGGCCACAAACTCACCCGTTAGCCCACTGACGTTGTGGATTGCTTGCGCGAGCAGTTCCTTGCCGCATCCCGTTTCGCCCGTGATGAGAATGGGACGCGAGGTGTGCGCAATGGACTCGGTGTACTGGAACAGCGAGCGCATCTTAGGGCTGACGCTGACTATCTCTGCAAAGGCTTCGGGATGTTCCAGTTGATCGGATAGAACGCGGTCTTTAAACGATGTAAATTCCTGGCGCAGTTCCCGCATTTCAAGCGCGCGACGCACGCTGGGAATCAGGCGGTTTTCCTCAAAGGGCTTGACGATGTAATCGAAAGCGCC
>DNPO01000009.1:0-1740 GCA_003501375.1 Candidatus Sumerlaeota bacterium
CGCAACAAGAGCGGGCCAAACATAAGCAACAAAAACCCTTTCAGAATGCGGCTGAAAGCGTTTGGGTTAGGTGTTTTCCAATCCCGTAAATCAGAAGGCAGGGAATGCAAAAAACTTAGCGGTAAGGCTTCTTTTCGGTGCTTGCTAATTTCCTGCAAGTTCTGATCGCCTGACACGATTTGCCGTGTCTCGCTGGTGAGCGCCGTTTTTAAATCACTTGGCAGGGGCTGGGTCTTATCGATTCGCTCCAATTGCTCCTGCAGGGTCGGTGTCATCTTTTTGCGAATCATGTTCGCAATGGGATTATTCGCTCCGACAATTTCACGCGCCAAACTATCCGCATCGTTCATATTATCCGTAATGGCAAAAACCGCATCGCGGATACTGCCTGCTTTCGGTTGCACAATCAAGTCGTGAAAACCCGCGCACACGATGGCTGCCCCGGAAATCATCAGCACCCAAAAACCCAAGTAAAATGCACCCTGAATCGTGCGCGGTGCCACCATGCGCTTGAAACTCCAGAAGTGGCTCCAGTGTTCACGCCCGACGCCACTGAGGAGAAAATACTCGAGTAAAAACTCAGTCACGCGAAGCGAAAACGGGCCAAATAAAAAAGTTACCAATCCAGCAAATGCCTTATCCCGGTCCCACTCGTTCCCTGCAAAGCCGTAGTAAAGCCACGATCCCAGAATAAGTGCGCCGATGCAACGCATGAGCCAGAAACCAATGGCGAAAACTATTTGATTTGCGTTCGGGAGAATCAGGCGGCGCAAGGCCCACAGGCTATCGAGCAAAAAACGAGGGGTAAGTTTTTCAAACTGGGGGATCGCATCCCAACCGATAAACGAATCTACCATCTTGTGCAGAAAACCACCGTCTCCTTCTCCAAAGTCCTGTTCTTGCGGAGGAGTAAAGATTTTTTTGCGACCACGGGCTTTGCTCATTCGCGAGACTTTCCCCAAAATAACATTGCACCGCCACGACAGACACCAAGGAGAAAAGAAAAAAGCGGTTGGGTGCAACTGCACCCAACCGCTTCACACGACCATCTCACTACTTATAGAATTTCTTTGCCTGTCCCGTCAGATTATTCATTCTGGCCTGCACATCAACCAGCATTTTATTAATATCGGCTTTTAATTCAGCATCGTTGCCAACCGCCGCCAATGCTTTCTGATATTTTTCCTGAGCACGTTTAAAAGCGCTCAACGCATCTGCCGCAGGATTAACCGCGGTCACATTCTTATCCCGATCCGTTCTGGCAATCAGTTGCGCACTGGCAATCCCTTCCTGACGGGCTACATCACCATCTTCCTTGAGTTGCTTCGCATTGCCGGCAGTCACCACAGCCCGTTTCTCTGCTTCCACCTTGGACAAATTGTAAATCTGCTCGGCGCGGTCTTTAACCCCGGGGATGGAGCCATATTCCCGCAAGCATTCCGTAGAAAGTTTCATCGCCTTGTCATAATCCAACTCATGCTGCGCGTTGCTCGCAGATGTCAGGATAATATCGGCCATTGCTTTTTGCGCCGCAATCACAGAGGGCTGTTCCGGGTATCTTTTCTTCAGGTTCGAGAACGTTTCACGCGACAACGCTTCCACTTTCCATTCCGTCGCGGCGCGCTGGCTCAGAGCCACCAATTGATCCACGGTTTCCGGTGCCAAATTAACATACGAGTTGTCCGGGATAATTTTTTTCACTTCGGCACGGTAGCGCAAGTCCAGCGCTGTTTGGTTGCT
>DNPO01000009.1:2120-4715 GCA_003501375.1 Candidatus Sumerlaeota bacterium
CTCATGGGGTCCGCCACCAACGATTTTCTTTCCTCGATACCGGCTGGGATACACAATTGGAAGGTATCCACCGCTTCCTTCAACTCGTCATCCACTTTCTTCTGCTCGGTGGGATCCAGCGTCGCAGTACGCTCCATGCGAACGCCTTCTGCCAACAATTTATCCGCCAGTTTGCGACGTGTGGCGCTATCGTCCGGAGTTAGTTTCAGTTGCACGCGGTATGCTTCAATCACGCGTTGGTTATAATCCGGGTTTGTCTCCATGACTTTGATGAGGCGTTCGTACGCTTCTTTATTGGAGGCATCCAGTTCCAACACTTTTTCATAATACTTCACTGCCAATTCCGGTTTTAACTTATCATCGGACTCATGTGCCCAGGCAAGGTACAGGTCGCGTTTGATCTCATTCGACTGCTGGACTTGTTCATCGGTCGGGGTTAGCGCAGGCACTTCTTTCAGCAGCATTTTTTCCGCTGCATCGAATTCCTTGGTCGCCACCTTTTTCTTTGCTTCCGCCAAGGTCGTATTAATTACCTCAATTTGTTTGCGACGCTCGACGGTGCTTTCACGTGCAATGGCATCCTGCGCTGTTTTCAACTGCTTTGCGGTTAATTCGTCCTTGGGATCAAGGGCCAACGATTTTTGATAAGACTCAATCGCCTCTTTGTACCGCTTGGCGTTGTAGTGATCATCCCCCGTGCGGCGCAGATTAACGGCTTCCGACTCATACTGGATAGTTTGAATCAGGTCCTTGGAGAGTTCCACGGTACCTTTGGGGCCACGAATAGTAACACTGTCAGGTTTACCAGGCGTCTGGGTCGCAACGCCTTCAACGCGCTGGCCGTTTTTTAAAAGTACCACGTCCGCATGAACGGCGGCCGGAACCAAAATAGCACCCGTCAAAGCCAGGCAGCCGATGGTTTGTATGGTTGTCAAACGCGGAAAGAACAACATAATTTCCCCCTTTTTTCTTAACCCCTATGTGGGTCGTGCCAAAACGGTTTGGATGCGAAGCATCACCACTCCAACTGGCTGTACTATAAAGGAATAAGGCGTGGAAAGTCAAAGAGATAAGGGACGGGAAAAAAAGACAAAAGGGACTTAAAAAACTCAGAAGGACGACACGTTCCGCGTCAAGCCGTTCTTTGAGTTTTTTAAGTCCCTTATGAGTTTTTAAACAAGCGGGTTTTAATTACCCAATTGCATCAATGCCCGTTTCACCGGTGCGAATCCGGATGCACTCATCCAGCCCGAGAACAAAAATCTTCCCGTCGCCAATGGTGCCCGTACGCGCTCCCGCGATGATCGCATCTACGGTCGGCTTGATGTACTCTTCATTCACCGCGATTTCAATGCGAATTTTGTTGAGCAGATTTACCTCGACATCTACGCCGCGGTAGGATTCATGGAATCCCTTCTGTTGACCGCAGCCTTGTGCGTTGGTAACCGACATTTTGTATACCTGCGCCTGATACAACTCGCGCTTCACGTCGCCCAGTTTATCAGGCTGTATGTAAGCGATAATGAGTTTCATGATACGTTCTCCTTTGCCTGTACTTTCATTCTACGCATTCAATTCAATGAGCGCCATGTTTTTACTTGTGCTTCACGAAAGGAGCCACGTGACCGCCACCACCCATCGAACTGGGGGTATGAACAAAGTCCGGGTAGCCCAACACGCCCATTTCAGGAATGTCCAAACCGGCGATTTCCTGCTCGGCCGTAACGCGCAAACCAATCACTTTGTCGATCACCTTGAACATGATCCAGGAAAGCACGAAGACTACCACGATGCACGTTCCGGTACCGATGCACTGCGCCACCAATTGACTCGCATCGCCGTAGAACAAGCCCTTGACCGTACCTGGGACGCCATTCCAGCCATCGCCATAGGTACCATCAGAGAAAAGTCCAACAGCCAAAGCGCCCCATGCACCATTGAAACCGTGTACGGCTACCGCACCTACCGGATCGTCCACTTTTAACACGCGCTCCACAAAGAAGACCGCGAGAATAACGAGCACGCCAGAAATAGCACCGATGATAACCGCGCTCAAGGAGGTAACGAACGCGCAAGGAGCCGTGATGGCCACCAGACCGGCCAACATACCATTGCACATCATGGACGGATCGGGCTTGCCAAACTTCCACCACATAACAATAGCGGAAACCAACCCGCCCGCTGCGCCAGCAAGCATCGTGTTGACTGCAACCACGCCAATGCGCAGGTCGGTACCAGCAAGCGTGGAGCCGGGATTGAAGCCGAACCAGCCAAAGCATAGGATGAACGTACCAACAATAGCCATGGGGATATGGTGACCGGGAATCGCGTTGGCGGAGCCATCTTTGTTAAACTTGCCAATACGCGGGCCGATAACAATCGCGCCAGCCAAAGCCGTTACACCGCCAACTAAGTGGACGACGGAAGAACCGGCAAAGTCCACGTGCCCATGTCCAAGGCCAAAATTTTTGCCCAGGGTGGACAACCAGCCGCCGCCCCACACCCAGTTGCCGTAGATCGGATAGATGATGGTCCCGACCGCCGCGCCGTAAAGCATGAAGGCCGAGAACTTCCAGCGTTCCGCCATGGCCCCGG